>JAZOPY010000094.1:0-2129 GCA_045655825.1 Candidatus Cryptobacteroides sp.
CAGTCGTGCTCCCTGTGAAGCGAATTTCCTTGCACATCCTTCACCTATTCCGCTGGATGCTCCGGTTATCAATATGGTCTTGCTCATGTTTTCAGTCATAATGGGACTTATTTGTTGTTTTTATAAGTGTAAATTTATATAGATTTGAATATACATACAAGAGTAAGTACATCAAGGAGAAAGATTGGTTTTACCTTTTTATAGATTTCTCAAATTAAGATGTAATTTTGTAGAGACAAATTTCAGATGATATGAAGGAAGAATGCTTGATATGTAAGGCTCCTCTTGAGTACCTTCAGGAGGATGTCCTGATGGAGTGCAGCATATGCCATAAGAGTGAGTTCAGTAAGACAAGATGCGTAAATGGTCACTACGTCTGCAACGAATGTCACTCCAAGGGAGTGGATTCCATAGTAGGTCTTTGCCTGAATGAGACCTCATGTGACCCGATAGAGATCATCGGCAAGATGATGGATATGCAGTTCTGCCATATGCACGGCCCTGTGCATCATATAATGGTCGGAGCAGCTCTCTTGACCGCATACCATAATGCCGGCGGAAAGATCGACCTGGCAAAGGCTCTCAGCGAGATGATAAGCAGAGGAAGCAAAGTCCCAGGTGGAGCATGTGGATTCTGGGGAGCGTGCGGCGCAGCCATAAGCACGGGTATGTTCATCTCCATCATCACCGGATCGACTCCACTGCTGAATGAGGCTTGGGGACATTCGAATCTCATGACCTCGCGTTCATTAGCCAAACTTGGCGAGATAGGCGGCCCTCGTTGCTGCAAGCGTAACTCCTATATATCAATTCTCACGGCTATAGACTACGCAGAGGAAATCACCGGAGTCAAGATGCATAAGCCTGAAATCGTCTGCCGTCATATGTCATCCAACAGTCAGTGCGTCGGCAAACGATGTCCGTTCCACCCGTCAAATATATAGAACATGAGATATCTAGTATTATGTACCGGCAACAGATGCCGCAGCCAGATGGCCCACGGAATCCTTCAGCATCTTCATCCAGATGCGGAAGTCTGCTCTGCAGGAGTAAGACCGGCCAGTGAGGTCCATCCTCTTGCCATCAAGGTTATGGCCGAGATAGGTATTGACATCAGTGCCCATTATCCGAAGAACGTCTCTCAGTATCTTGACCAGAGCTGGGATTACGTCATCACTGTATGCGGTGGAGCCAAAGAGACCTGCCCTACATTTGCAGGAGAGGTTATCAACAAACTTCACATCGGCTTTGATGATCCTGATGCATTCACCGGTCCGGAAGAGGAAATCATAGAGGAGTTCCGACGTGTACGAGATGAGATACGTCGTGAAATGAGTAAACTTTAACGATATTAAGTACTATCAGAAGATTACCGAGTCTCAGTTGGTACAGTTTCTGAAATACCTTTGATATCTCAACTTAATGGGATATCAAAGGTATTGACATTTAAATACGTAAGACTATGGACACAGGTAAATCATTGCTGTGCTTTATCGCAGGTGCGATGGCAGGAGCGGTCACAACACTTTTCCTGGCTCCTGATTCCGGCGAGAATACTCGCGCAAAGATCAAGAAAGGAGCCTCCGATCTGACTGACAAGGCAAAAGCCAGAATTGCAGAAGGATTGGGTGTAATCGAGGATGCATTGGAGGAAAAGTGATGGATGATGGTAGAAACATTCTGAACGTTCTGTCCTCGGCTGTGAATGAATATCTCAGCCAGAGGACAGATGATTTAAGGAAGAATATAGTAACAGGACTTTCAGTTGGATTCAGTAGGGCATTGGCGATACTTGTCATCACGATGCTGATGCTAATCGTTCTTGGAGTTTTTGCATACGCCTTTATCGTGCTTATAGAGGAGGCGATAGGCAGTCTCAGCGGTGCAGCCTTCATTGTCGGGGGAATATATCTTATCGCAGTTGCTGTCCTGTTTCTGCTCAGAAAGAGACTGTTCCTGAATATGTTTACAAACCTTTTTACGGGAATCATAGGTGGCGAAGACTCTGCCGACAACTGGAAGAAGTTGCTTCTGATGGTGGTCAAGAATATCAGAGCCAGCTTATAAATTAGTAAAAGATATATTTGAACCTCAGAGCACGCTAATATGTCATTATCAACGCTATATGC
>JAZOPY010000095.1:0-74973 GCA_045655825.1 Candidatus Cryptobacteroides sp.
GGTATATATGGCGTCAGCGCGATTCCCGGCAATGAACTAGCTCCTGTGGCATCCTTCAAATGCAAGGTGCTCCAGGTAAAGACTCTCGCGCCGAGTGATGGAACGATAGGCTATGGCCGCCACGGCAAGATTGCCCCTGAAGGAACTACAATCGCCACAATACCAGTTGGTTATGCCGACGGCGTTGACCGCCACCTCAGCTGCGGCAAAGGACGCTTCTCCATCAACGGCCACCGCGTCCCTACCATCGGAAACATCTGCATGGACATGTCCATGCTCGATGTAACCGGTCTCGACGTAAAGGTAGGCGACACTGTCACCATCTTCGGTGAAGACCCTACCATAACCGAACTTGCCACGGTCCTCGGCACGATCCCATACGAGATCCTCACCTCAGTTCCCCGCCGCATCGAACGAATAATCGTAAAATAATGGAAACTCTAAGCAATAAATACAAAGTCCTTTTCGTGTGCCTGGGTAATATCTGCCGTTCGCCGGCGGCGCAGGCAGTTTTTGAACATTATGTCCGCGAGACCGGGCTTCAGGACAGGATTCAGGCGGATTCTGCCGGTACATACGGAGGTCATGCGGGCAGTCTTCCAGACCGCCGCATGCGCACGGCGGCCCTCTACCGAGGGTTCGCCGTGACACACACCGCCCGTCGGGTAAGGGCGGTGGATTTTCTGGACTTCGACCTTGTCATAGCCATGGATGACCAGAACTATGAAGACCTGATGCACCTGGCCCCTTCTGTGGAAGACTCGCACAAGATCAAGCGCATGGCCGACTATCTGACAACCCACAGGATATCCTATATACCTGACCCATACTACATGGGAGCGGAAGGCTTCAGCCATGTCCTCGACCTCCTCGAAGAGGCATGCGCGAATCTCCTTGACACTTTGAAATCACAAGCTGAATAATTACCTTTGCTGCAGGATCATGGATCAGGGAAATCCGGTTGGAATCCGGAGCTGTGCCCGCAACGGTAAGTTCTGCAACGCTTAAGACGGAAACGAGTCCGAATACCTGCCATGGTAAGTCAAACTGGTGAAACCCGGGGGCAGGTTTCCGTTAAGGCGTCATACATAATGTTATTTTCAATTCTTTCAGCAGGCCTGCTGTCATTGGGCTTGTTTGGCCCTGGTGGCTTGGCGGTCGACAATGCCGAGCCGATCATGGAGTCGGCCGATTCTCTAAGTGCAGCCACTGTGACTGCAGACAAGGGCGTGATTGTTTCAAGGGTGGATTATCTTTCTGCCGAAAATGCCCGCTCCATTTCAGATCTACTTAATCTCAGTTCAGGCCTCCATGTAGGGGACAACGGCGGACTGTCCGGTCTTAAGACTGTCAGCCTTCGAGGTCTGGGAAGTGCGCACACCTCTATTTATATGGATGGGGTACGTGTTGGCAACGTCCAGTCAGGCCAGAATGACCTCGGAATGCTTCCTCTTGAGGATATGACTTCGGCAGCAGTTGACTATGCCCAGAACAGCGTTTCATTCAAGACCGCACGTCCTGAGTTCGGCACCCTCCCAGTTGCGGGAAAGGTTCGTTTTTATGCCGGTTCGTTCGGAACTTATCTGCCTTCTGCAAGGCTTGACTTCCGGCTTTCCGACAGGGTCAGCCTCTCCGCAAATGCTGCTGGAGTGATTTCAAAGGGTAATTTTACGTACGGAGATGGTCTTGAACGTATAAATAACGACCTCAAGCAGCTTCGCGGCGGTCTTGATCTGTTTGGCTTGACCGATGGGGGCGACTATCATGTAAAGGCATATTACAGCTCGGCGGAACGTGGAACCCCCGGAACTGTAGACTGGCCGTCTGATGACAGACAGGCTGATAGGAATGCTCTCATTCAAGGATATTGGCATCAGTCGTTCAGCACTCTTTATAGCTTGCATCTAAGCGCCAAGGGCTCGTATGACGATATCTATTATACAAGTGCATGGGGAGACAGCCAGTATGGGCAGACCGAACTTCAGCTGAACTCTGCGCATGATTTCCAGATCACCGACTGGTGGAAGGTCTCGCTGGCTGCCGATGTGCATTGGGACGGGCTGGCCTCTACTGCTTATGAAGCATCGCGTACCTCTGTATTCTCAGCCCTTGCCACATCATTCCGCACTGACCGTTTTCTTGCAAATGTGGCTTTGGAGTTCAACGGAGCATTCGATAAAGACGCTTTGTCCCGCTGTGCATTCTCTCCGTCGGCTGATATCCGATATCGTGTCTTTGATGGCTTGGATGTGCTTGCTTTCGGCCGCAGGGCATATCGTGTGCCGACATTTAATGAACTCTATTATGTGGGCTATGGTAACCCTGAACTTCGTCCAGAGGACGCGTGGCTGACAGATATAGGGGTTGATTTCCATCGTGAGGTGGCAGGTGGGTGGACAGTGAAGGCCAAACTGGACGGATTTGCAAACTTCCTCACAGACAAGATAACCTCGGCGCCGTCTCCGGAGGACCCGAACATATGGGCGCCGTATAACATCGGAAAGGTCCGCTCTCTTGGTCTTGATCTGGCTGCAGGGTTTGTCTGGCATGATGCCGACTGGAGATGTGCTTTCGATGCAAGGTATACAATGCTTTCGGCGACAGACAGGACCCCGGACAGCTACAGCTTCGGTCAGCAGATCCCATACATAGCAAAGCATACTGTCGTGATCAATGCTTCGGCTTTATGGAGAGGATGGTCTCTCGCGCCTGTATGGCAGCTGCGCTCGGGACGTACAGATGGTTCGGGAGATCTGGATGACTGGAATACTTTCGACCTTACGCTGGCAAAGTCCATCAAGCTGCCAAAGACCGGCCCGCTGTCACTGAAGCTGGCTGTTTACAATATGTTTGATCATCGTTACGAGGTTTCAAGCGGCTACCCTATGCCAGGACGCAGCATCCTCGGCGGTATTGAATATAAATTTTAAATATGCTGAGCTTATTATATGTAATATTATCCGGCATCGCCCTGCCGATAGGTGGTGTGCAGATGCAGTATCTATGGAGAAACCAGCTTGGGGACGTCTACAGCCTCGGTCTGGGCAGCGCCGCCTGCCTGGGTGCGGCAGCGGCTACCATGTCCGGCTGGTGCTCCCTCACGGTCGGCAGCTTCATCTGCACGTTGCTCTGCACCATAGTCTGCTTCTTCGTGACATTGAAGGTCAGCACCCGCAACCTGATCACCTTCGGCATCCTCTTCGGTACGTTCATCGGTTCGCTCGGCACAATCGTGGTGACAAATGCTCCTAATTCCGATCTTCTACATCAGTATTATATATGGGGTGCTGCCAATTTCGAGCTGGAAGGTGTGACGACATTCGATGTGCTGTTCTCTCTGTCACTTTTTGCTGTCGGACTGTTTGCTGCATTGAAGTCGGCAAGGACACTGACGCGTCATAATGATGGAGAGATTGAAATTTCATCAATGAACAAGGCTCTGCTCCTGCTCGCCATAATGTTTCTGGTGACAAGTGCTGTGTCCATCTGCGGACCTATCGGTTTCATCTCCCTCGGAGTGCCGAACCTCAGCCGCATCGTCTGCAGGAGTGGCGACATCCGAAAGCACTATCTCATCTCGAGTGCCATGGGGGTCGGCCTTCTGCTCATCACATATCTGGTGGTGGAATACGTCAATTTCGGCATCTACCTCCCCATAAGCGCAACAATGGCCATCATTGCGCTTCCGCTGATGGCCATCCTGTTTATAAAGTCTGAATAACTGGCTTAGAGCATAAGGCCTGCTTTGACCTTGTCGGCTACTTCCTGACCCTTCACGTGAGCGAGGATGGTCAGGCCGAAGTCCTGTGCCCAGCCTGGACCGCGTCCTGTGATCATGTTGCCGTCAACGACAACGCCTTCCTTCACGTACTCGGCTCCCTTGTCCGCAAGAGCCTGCTCAAAGCCGTCGTAGCACGTCATCTTCTTGCCCTCGATGTTCGGCAGGAGTGTGAGCACCACGCTTGGAGCTGCGCAGATAGCTGCTACTGTACCTCCTTCCTCATAGTGCTGAACCATGATGTCCATCAGCTTCTTGAAGGCCGCGAGGTTAGCTGAGCCCGGCATGCCGCCCGGGAAGATCATCACGTCGCTTGGGAGGCAAGGACCGAACGAAGTCGATGCTCTGAACTCTCCGAAAGCCATGTCTGCAACCACAGGGATGCGGTTTGAACTTGTAACGATCCTGTCGTCATAGATTGATACGGTTTTAACATTGATGCCTCCTCTGCGGAGCATGTTCACTGTTGTCAATGCCTCGGAAATCTCGAATCCGTCAGCAAGGAATATGTATGTACCTTTCATATAGTAAGTGTTATTAATAATCTTTATAATCCCCAGTCTGCTGCTCTGTAACTGCCTTTCGGTGCCTGCGGTACGTTAGGGAAGTATGTGAAGCCTGTGATCTTCTCAAGGTCGCTTACGCTCATCATGTCCTGCTCGCTGACCTTCACACCCTTCGGAGTCTTGTGGCTTCTGACGAATGCTGCACACTGGATCTCTGATGCAGTGCAGTCCTTGAGCGCCTTTCCGCTGTTGCCTGACTTGGTTCTCATCAGGATGTAGTAGAACATTGTCGGACGGCTTACGTCATTTCGTCCTCCGTATGATATCGTAGCCGGTGAATCTGTGTAGCCTCTGCGGTCGGTATATTTATCGAAATATGCTCCGATGACTACATAAAGAGTATCCGAACAAACCTGTCCGTCAACCCAGTCCTCGAGGGTGTTCCATCCGCCGCCTCCGGTGTTGAATGTGTCTGTATATTGAGGGGCGATGTTTGAGTAGTAGAATACCTGCTTGTTGGTCGCTGTTGATGAAAGACGTTCTGCCGATCCGAGCATATGGCCCTTGTTGCATCCGCCTCCTGTACTCTTGGAGTTGTACTGGATGTCAGCCGGAATAGAAGGATCTTTTGCGTATGCGTCGGTTCTGCTTGCACCGCTCTGGTACATCTTATGTCTTGGCGCCGCTACCCACACAGGAACATGATGCTCTGCGCTGAAGCATACAGTATAGTTTCGTGCTTTCTTTCCGCCAGGACCTTTCTCTCCGCCAGCACACATGTGGTGGGCATAATAAAGATCCTTGTCGTTGTTGTCAATCAGATAGCTGCCCGACTGTGAATAGTCGATGACCGGCAGCTCATACCAGCCGTACTTTCCGCTCTGGCCTGGGACCGGGGTAGGGATGTCTTCGTTTCCTCCTCCCGGCTGATCTGGATCAGGGTCTGGTTCTGGATTTGGATCAGGTGTCGGGTCTGGATTCGGGCCTGGTGTAGGAGTTGATCCGCCACCGTTGCCTCCTGTCGAGATCCCTCTTCTATATAAGGTCAGCTCCTTCTGGCTTCCGGTGTAGCATCGGAATATGTTCGCGCTGGCGTTCCACTGAAGCCTGTAGTTGTCATAGGCCATGTTTCTGACCCAAACGCTTCCTCCATCCTTGTATGAGAATGTCCACCTGTAGTTGTCGCTGGACGCGGTCGCTGATGCGTTGACCGAGTTCTTCGCATTCTTCAGACCAAGATAGCCGATACCGGCGACATTTATGGTGTAGCCGTTTCCTGACTTTTCCACTACTGCCTTGTACTGGTCTCCCTTGCTTGAGTGGATGCCCTGTGCTGTCAGCGATGATGAAATGTCAACGCCGTATCCTTTTGTTTCATCATGGGAGTTGAGAACAAGAACGCTGCTGCCCGATGTGTAAGTGATCAGATAATCTCCGCTCCAGTCGCTGAAATTTTCAGCAACTTCGACATAATATGACTCCTCAGGCTCCTCTGGTTCCGGAACTGCCGGAGTGTCCGGGTCTTCGTTACCAGGAGTGTCCGGGTCCTCGTTACCAGGATTGTCGGGGTCTTCGTTACCTGGCGTGTCCGGATCCTCGTTACCCGGGTTCTCTGGGTTGTCCGGTTTTTCGGTTCCTGGATTTTCCGGGCTTTCTGTGCCTGGGGTATCCGGTGTGTCAGGTGTCGGCTGAATCTCTGGGCTGCATGCCATCATGGTCAGCCCCAGTATCATTGCTGTGAATAATCTTAGTCTCATGCTTGAGTGTGTTTCTTCTGCTAACCCACAAAGATATTAAATTTTATGGATATACGTATATCCGTTTGCGTCGTGACCCGGGACGCCTTTCTATGTGCTTAGGGGTCGTTTTGTCATACTCCCGAGCACGCCAATGTGCCTTCTGGGTGCTTCAGGACCGCATCGGTGTGCTCAGGGGTAGCCAAAAATGACCCCCGAGCACGGTTTTCAAACGTTTTTGTGTAATTTTGCGGGCGATGAGCATATTTGTCTGCGAAATATCTGAGTTTTTGACTGCAAACGGGTTTGACTGCGTGGTTGAGTCGCGCGGTGGGATGACCGTGCTTTGGGCGGAGGTGACGTCCGAGATGCCTGTCCGCAGGTGCATCGTGCCGTGGCCTGTCATGGCCGGCAGCCAAGAGGAGGCTCGGGAGCAGGCTCAGAGGGTGGCAGAATTGCTGAATGAACTGTCGGCAGAAGGACATAGGCCAATCGTCATCACCCAGGATCGTTGGCACAGGCAGCAGGAGATGATGCGGGCGAGACTGCTGGCCCATCTGGAGGTGTTTATTCCTATGTTTGCCCGCAATTGTGAGGTGCGCAAGATTGATAAGGAGACTGCAGCGGCGTTCCTCAATGAGAATCATAGTTATGGTGATGCGGCGTGCAGGTACAGGTATGGCTTGTATCTGAAACGGTATACAGGGAAGAGAGGGGAGAGTGGTATCGCTCCCGGAACGCTGGTGGCGGTGGCTACTTTCTCGAATGCCCGCAAGTGGCAGAAAGGGGAGAAGACGATCAGATCGTATGAGTGGACCCGATATGCCTCGCTGCCGGGAGTCAGAATCAACGGAGGCATGGGAAAGGTGCTCAAGGCTTTCATCAAGGATGTGCACCCGGATGACATAATGAGTTATGCAGACCTGGAGTGGTCTGAAGGCGCAGTCTACGAGCAGCTCGGCTTCGAACTCGAAGGCCATAAGACTCCGGTGATCTTCGCCGTCGACAGCCAGTGGCAGAGAACAGCGTTAAAACAGTACAGTGGGCAGGGGATGACTGGAGTTGACATGCCACCCCCGGCTAGGGGGTGTCGTAGAGAAGCGGAGACGGGGGTCAACGGAAGTCATTCCCTGCCCACGTCTCTCTACCTTCAGAACCTTGGTAGCAATAAATACCGTATGAAACTGACGGAGTACGAATAAAATTCGTATCTTTGGCGGTTGGAGTAGAAAATAAATTAACAATATAGACATGGAAGCAATTGTAAAGACAGATTACAATTTCCCTGGCCAGACAGGCCACTATGTAGGAAAGGTTCGTGATGTGTACAGCATCGGCAATGAATATCTCGTTATGGTCGTATCTGACCGTATCTCTGCGTTTGACGTAGTTCTCCCTAAGGGCATTCCGTTCAAGGGTCAGGTTCTGAATCAGATTGCTGCAAAGTTCCTTGATGCCACAACAGATATCCTCCCTAACTGGAAGATTGCAGTTCCGGATCCGATGGTGACAGTAGGTCACAAGTGTGAGCCTTTCAAGGTGGAGATGGTCATCCGCGGTTATCTTTCAGGCCACGCATGGAGAGAGTACAAGGCAGGAAAGCGTACAATCTGTGGCGTTGAGATGCCTGAGGGAATGGTTGAGAACCAGAAGTTCCCAACTCCTATCATCACTCCTACCACAAAGGCCGCAGAAGGACACGACGAGGATATCTCAAAGGAAGAGATCATCGCTCAGGGTATCGTGAGCAAGGAGGATTACGAGCAGCTCGAGGCATACACTCAGGCTATCTTCCAGAGAGGAACTGAGATTGCAGCCAAGATGGGCCTCATCCTCGTGGATACAAAATACGAGTTCGGAAAGAAGGACGGACAGATCTACCTCATGGACGAGATCCACACTCCTGACTCATCACGCTACTTCTATGCAGAAGGCTATGAGGAGCGTCTTGCAGCAGGCGAAAAGCAGAAGCAGCTCTCTAAGGAGTTCGTTCGTGAGTGGCTCATGGCAAACGGATTCCAGGGTCAGGAAGGCCAGCAGGTGCCGGAGATGACTCCAGAAATCGTGAACGGCATCACAGAGCGTTACATCGAGCTCTACGAAAACATCATCGGCGAGAAGTTCGAGAAGGCAGAAGGCGAGAATATCGCAGCGCGCATCGAAAAGAATGTGACAGACTGTCTGAAGTCACTTTAATCAAAAGATATGAAACGAATATTCACAGTATTGGCCTTGGCATTGTGCTTCAGCATGGTGTCACAGGCCAAGCTTGTTTTGTCAAGCTTGTGCAGCGACTCGATGGTCCTGCAGCAGAACACTGAGGCTAAGATATGGGGCACAGCTTCTGCGAATGCACAGATCACGGTAACTCCGTCATGGGATGGCAAGGCCTATAAGGCAAAAGCGGATTCTCAGGGTAACTGGGAAGTTATGGTGCAGACTCCGAAAGGAAGCTACAAGGCATACGCCATTGCAGTAAAAGGCGATGGCTCATCACTCCAGATCAAGGATGTACTTATCGGAGAAGTATGGCTCGCATCAGGCCAGAGCAACATGGAGATGCCGATGAGGGGATTCTACAACTGTCCGGTCGAGGATGCGCAGGAGTATATCTGTGCTCCGGCTGCAAAGGAGAAGATCAGAATGTTTACTGTCCCTATCAAGCAGTCATACGAGCCTCTGACTCAGGTTGACTCGAAGTGGGAGGGTGCAGAGCCTGCGACGATTCCTGGAATGAGTGCGACAGCTTTTTTCTTTGCGCATAAGCTGAATGAGATGCTGGACATACCTGTCGGTATAGTATCTTGTGCGTATGGTGGCGCCCGCATAGAGAGCTGGACTCCGAAGGAAATCCTGGAGACATATCCGGACGAGGACCTCAGCCGTGAGACCATCGAAGCTACCATGCATTATACCCGCCCGTATCTTGCATACAACGCCATGCTTTGCCCTGTAAAAGGATATACCATCAAGGGATTCATCTGGTATCAGGGATGTTCAAACGTGGGTAAGCACGAGCAGTTCGTGGACCGCATGAGCACTATGGTTGATCATTGGAGGGAGTGCTGGAACGACAAGGATGCGGAGCTTCCGTTCTATATGGTAGAGATCGCACCATACAGATATAAGCCGCAGACAGCAGTAAGCTATGCGTCACTCCTGCGTCAGGCTCAACATGATGCGGCAAAGGCAATCCCGAATTGTGCTATTGTGGTGACAAACGATCTGGTAGAAAGCTATGAACAGGACAATATTCACCCGGCAAAGAAAAAGGAAGTGGGTGACAGACTTGCAAGACTTGCCTTGAACAGGAATTATGGCATGACTTCAATTGCATGTTACAGCCCTGAAGCTGTTGAGTGCAATGTATGGGGAGTCAATGAACTGGCGGTCTGGCTGACCCATTGCGAGGACGGCATCAGCCGTTGGATGGAGATCGAAGGCCTTGAGGTTGCCGGAAGCGAGGGAATCTTCTATCCTGTGACTTATGCCTTCTTTGAGTGGAACCCTAAGGTTCTGAGAGTCAGGTCGGAATTTGTTCCGGATCCATGTGAGGTCCGCTACGGCTGGGGTGATTTTAACCCTGGCAATCTCAAGAACTGCCAGGGTATGCCTGTATCCCCATTCTGGGTGAAACTAAAGAAGTAAATCCGGAAACTACTTCAATTCTATAACATCAGACTTTTTCATCAGCCCCCTTGCTTCAAGGGGGTTGTCTGTTGTAAGCATGTCCACTCCCATCTGGATCATCTTGTCCATGTCCTTCTCTTTGTTCACTGTCCATGCGTTGACGCTCATGTCATTTCTGCGTGCCTGCTTGTACCATCTCTTGTGGATTGCGAAGACATCGTGATGATAGTCTACTCCGTTTATGCCGCGTCTTGCAAGCTTATTCGGACTCTTGCTCGAGCCAAGGAACTGGACTGTGAACTCAGGAAGCTTCTCTGCAAGTACCTCGCAGATGTGCAGGCTGAATGAGATGAACATCACGCGCTGAGGATCCAGAAGATCGTGCTCCTTGAGCTTTTCAATGGTGAGTTCTACGAATCTGTCCTCGACCTCGTCGCATGAATGAGGCTTGAGCTCATATACAAGCATGGTCTCAGGGTATTTTTTGCCCTGCTCAAGGTACATGTCTATTGTAGGGATGACTTCGCCGTTTTGGATCTTGAACTCTGCAAATTCAGAGTACGGATGCTTTTCGATCTTCTTGCCTTTGACGTCGCTGTCGTGGTATACGATAAGCACTCCGTCTTCGGTCATGTTCACGTCAAATTCGCTGCCCCAGAATCCGGCCTCCTGAGCGCATCTGAGTGCAGCTATGGAGTTCTTAGCGTATCCAGCCTCCTCGCAGTTCCAGAATCCGCGATGTGCTACGATGCCGCACTGTTTCTGGGCAAAGCTTGAAATGGTCGAGAGGAAAAGTCCGGCGATTACGGCGGACATAAAGGTTATTCTTTTCATGCTCTATGTTTTTTGTTTGGAAGACAAATATAATTATTTTGCAGGCGTTTGCCTAAAAAATGTTAACTTTGCCCAGATGTCACGAATGTGACAAGAATAGTGATAGTGTAAAAATTATTATAAAACGAATTATGGTAAAAGTAAATCTTGGAGGCTGCAGCTCCTTTGTAAATGATGCAGATTATAAGGTATATGTAGAAAAGGCGCTTGCAGCGCTTGAAGTTCTTGAGAACGAGACTGGTAAGGGAAACGACTTCCTTGGTTGGAAGCACCTTCCTTCAGAGACTCTTAACAGCAATCTTCTTGCTGAGTGCGAGGCTGTAAGAGATGCATGGAAGGCTAAGAATGTGGACCTCGTTGTGGTTATCGGTATCGGTGGTTCATACCTCGGTGCAAAGTGCGCTCTCGAGGCTCTTTCACACCAGTTTGCAAAGCAGCTCAAGAATAAGGGCGAGGCCCCAGAGATCGTGTTCGCCGGTCAGAACCTTTCAGAGGAGTACATGTGCGAGCTTATGGATCTCGTGCAGGAGAGAAACGCAGCTTGCGTGGTTATCTCTAAGTCAGGTACTACAACTGAGCCTGCAGTGGCATTCCGCCTCGTTAAGAAATATCTTGAGGATACATACGGAAAGGCAGAGGCTGCAGAGCGTATCGTGGCAGTTACGGACAAGGCTCGCGGTGCTCTCAAGTCGCTTTCAACTCAGGAAGGTTACAAGACTTTCGTTATCGAGGACAACGTAGGTGGTCGTTTCTCAGTTCTTACTCCGGTAGGTATTCTCCCAATCGTTCTCGCCGGCTTCGATATGAAGGCTATGCTCGAAGGAGCTCTTGCAATGGAGGAGGCATGCGCCAAGAAGTGCGAGTGCAACCCAGCGATCCAGTACGCAGCTATGCGTAACGCTCTCTACGCTCAGGGCAAGAAGATCGAGATCCTCGTGGCTTACAACCCTAAGCTTACTTTCCTTGGAGAGTGGTGGAAGCAGCTCTACGGCGAGTCAGAAGGCAAGGACGGTCTCGGAATCTTCCCTGCATCAGTAAACTTCACAACTGACCTCCACTCAATGGGACAGTACATCCAGGACGGCGAGCGTACTCTCATGGAGACTGTAGTCACTGTAGAGAAGAGCAACCGCTCGATGCTCATCGAAAGCGATCCTCAGAACCTCGACGGTCTTAATTTCCTTGCAGGTAAGCATGTAGAGCACTGCAACGCAATGGCTGAGCTCGGAACCAAGCTCGCTCATATCGACGGTGGCGTACCTCAGATCTCACTCGCGATCGAGTGCATCAACGAGTACAACCTCGGCGCTCTCTTCTATTTCTTCGAGAAGGCCTGCGGTATCAGCGGTTACGTCCTCGGCGTGAATCCGTTCGACCAGCCTGGTGTTGAGGCTTACAAGAAGAATATGTTTGCCCTCCTCGGCAAGCCAGGCTATGAGGCTCAGGCAGAGGAGCTCCGCGCAAGACTTTAATTTATTCAGATGGAGAAAAAATTATATCCGTTTAAATTTGAGCCTGTCGCTTCAAGGAGACCTTGGGGCGGCAGTGCTTTGGTTAAGGAACTGGGAAAGAAGTTCATTGAGTGTGACGAGGATGGCAATGAGGTTGTTCTCGGAGAGGATGTCCTTATCGGTGAGAGTTGGGAGCTTGCCGACATGGGAATCGAGGATTCAGTTGTTGCAAACGGCTGGCTTGCAGGTAATACCATCAGCGAACTGATGGAGACATACCTCGAAAGGATAGTCGGAGAGGATGTGTACAACTGTTTCGGCCGTCAGTTCCCGCTGCTTATCAAGTTCCTTCATATCAATGACAAGCTTTCTGTGCAGGTGCATCCGGATGATCAGGTGGCGGCAGAACGTTATGATTCACTTGGTAAGACTGAGATCTGGTATGTGATGGATGCAAAGCCGGGAGCCAAGATCTACTGTGGCTTTACTCGCGAGACGTCAGCCCAGGAGTTCTATGACAGGTGTCATGCCGGAACCATCCATGAGATACTCAACGTTATCGAACCGAAGAAGGGTGATGTCTTGTTCATAACCCCGGGAACCGTCCATGCTGCTGATGCCGGACTTCTGATTGCGGAGATCCAGGAATCTTCGGATATGACTTTCCGTCTCTACGACTGGGGACGTGAGTTCAATCCAGCAACAGCCCGTAAGATGCATATCGAGGAGGCAATTGACGTGATAGACTATCGCCCGTTCGATTTCAGCAACTATAAGCATGCCCACGATCATGATCATGAAATGATCGAGAGTCTGGTTGAGTGCCCGCAGTTTAATGTTTCCAAAATCAAACTGACAGATCCGCTTCACATCTACACTGAGAAGTTCAACAGTTTCATCGTATATATCTGTCTGGAGGGTGCGGCTTCAATTCAGGTGCCTTCGACTAAGGAAAACGGTGAGGCCTGCATGGAGAACTATGAGTTCGCTAAGGGCGAGACTATTCTTGTTCCCGCAGATATGCCGGATTTCTTCCTTGTACCTCGTGACAAGGAGACGCTGCTTCTGGAAGCTGTTACCCGTCCTGAAGAATATGTGGATGACTATATAGATCCTCAGACAGAGGCATTCCTCGAAAATGAGGACTATGAAGGTCTTGAAGATGGTGCCTTTGATGATGATGAACCTCAGGCTCCGGCTGGAGCATCGCCATTGAATTTCTTCAGCTAATCATGGACGAGGTAAGGATAGACAAATATCTGTGGTCAATCCGCGTCTTCAAGACAAGGAGTGAGGCTACTGATGCATGTAAGGGAGGCAAGATCCGTGTCAATGGTGCCGATACCAAGCCGTCGAAAGCTGTAAAGGTCGGAGATACGATCGTGGCTCGTAAAGGTGCAGTAACCTATACATATAAAGTTCTGCAGCTCATCGATAAGCGCCAGGGTGCCAAACTGGTCCCGTTATATGCGGAAAACCTGACCCCTCAGGAGGAACTTGACAAACTCCGGGCTCCCATCGAGACGTTTTTCCTTAAGCGTGACAGAGGAGCAGGACGTCCGACCAAAAAGGACCGCCGTCAGATGGATGACCTCTGGAGCAATCTCAGTTTCGACGTGCCTGACGATATTGCCGAACAGTTTGCATCAGACTTTGGATTTGATGAAGATTAAAGTTAACTTTGGGTAGTTTGTGCCACGGTTTGGCAAAAACTGCCCTTATTTTTGTCGCTGTTAATTATATAAACCATGATACCTTTCCTGAAACAGGTGGCAGACCACTATTATGAGTGCGGTGATATTGAGAGGAGATGCTTCATCTTCCCCAACCGTCGCTCCATGGTCTTCTTTAAAAAACATCTTTCCAATGCAGTTGCATCGTCTGCCGGCAGAGCCATTCTCATGCCTAAGCTGATGACCGTGAATGAATTTTTTGCAGGCGTGTCGGATGACAAGGTCGCAGATAGGGTGACTTTGCTGGTGCTTCTGTATGACTGTTACAGGAAATTGAATCCTCATGCAGAGGCTCTGGATGAGTTTATTTTCTGGGGGGATATCATTCTGGGTGACTTCAATGATGTTGACAAGTACCTTGCAGATCCTAAGCAACTGTTTACCAATGTGGCGGATTATAAGAATATACAGGACTCGTATGAGTACCTGACGCCGAACCAGAAAAAGGCTATTGACGCCTTTGTGAAGCACTTTACCGACAAGACATCCAAGAAGAGTGACAACCCGAATGCCAAGGACGTCAGTCGTCTGTTCCTTCAGATATGGAATCTGATGTATCCGTTATACAAGGAATTTAATGAATCCCTGAAGCAGCAAGGTATGGCGTATGAGGGAATGGTCTACCGCTCTCTCGCAAATGCCGACTCTGCCAAGTCAATTGTCGATGTCCTTGCAGAAGCATATAACGCATCATCATACGTCTTTGTGGGGCTTAATGCGCTTAACGAATGTGAGAAGACAGTCATGAAACGCATGAGGGATGCCGGAATCGCAGAGTTCTGCTGGGATTATGTGGGAGACATGATATCCGATCCCCTCAACAAGTCTTCATATTTCATGTCTCGGAATGTCAAGGAGTTTGAGCAGGCGTTCAAGCTGAACGACGATCCAAAGGCAAAGCCGTCATTCAATGTAGTCAGCGTGCCGTCGTCTTATGGTCAGGTCAAGCATGTCGATGAGATCCTCTCTAAGTTCGGTACTCAGAAGTCTCCGTCAGATTGCGCGATAGTGCTGCCGGATGAAGGTCTGCTGATGCCTCTGTTGAACAGCATTCCTCAGGAGATCAAGAATATCAATGTGACTATGGGATACCCTATGTCAGCCAGTGAACTATGGTCTTTTATGAGTGACGTGATGAAGATGCAGGTGCATGTCAGACGCAAGGGTGAGGAATGTATGTTTTACCACAAGCATGTCTGGGATGTGTTTTCAAGTGCTCTCTTCCGTAAACTGATGGAGGGAGAGGATATGAGTGCCTGCAGGGAAAGGGTGGTGCAGATCAAGCAGGCGGCAAGGTATTATATTTCTCAAAATGAACTTTCTGGCTTCCCATTGTTTGACGTGATATTCCAGCCGATGGTAAAGGATTTGACTCTCGCGGACAAGACACAGATACGTGAACTGGCGGAGTATCAGCAAAGGGTTCTCTCGTATGTGGCTCCGAAGCTGTCCCAGGAGTTGGGAATGGTCCTGGAGGCGGATTTTGCCAAGGAATATTGGTGTGCGGTAAACAGGTTGAAGGCAATGGAACTGTCAATCCTTCCGGCAACATACGTGAAGCTTCTGGACTCATTGCTTGCCGGTGTTTCGGTCCCTTTCTCTGGAGAACCGCTTAAGGGACTTCAGATCATGGGCCCTCTGGAGACCCGTGCCCTGGACTTCCGCAACGTGATAATTTTGTCATGCAATGAGAGCGTCTTCCCTCGTCGCAGCGTGAGTTCGTCATTTGTGCCGCCGGAACTTCGAAGATGTTTCGGGCTGCCGACTTATGAGTATCAGGATGCTGTGTGGGCATATTATTTCTATAGATTGGTGTCTCGTGCAGAGAATGTATGGATGCTGTATGACTCAAGGACTGAAGGCCTGAAGAATGGAGAGGAGAGCCGTTATATAAAGCAGTTGAAATATCATTTTCACGTTCCTGTACATGAGTATGTGTCGCAGGGTGTTCCCGGACTTCCGTCTGAAGAAGGACATGTAATCGAGAAGACGCCGGAAATGCTTGAGAAGATCTCTCAGGCAAGCCTCTCGCCGTCTGCACTGCAGAACTATATAGACTGTCCGATGCGCTTCTATTACTACACTGTAGCCAAGTTGAAGAAGGACAAGGAAGTGGCTGAGTCGATGGATGCCGCCATGATCGGAAATGTCTATCACAATACCATGTGGGCGCTTTTCACTTCAGAGGAAGAGATGCTTTCGGATAATGTGTATGACAAGCGCAAGGTGAAGCCTGAGCCTATGACAAAGGTTACTAAAGAATATCTGGAATCATGGAAGAAACGTGACAAGGATGTACGCAGGAAGGTGCAATCACTCATGCGTGAAGAACTTGGCACGGATGAGATCTCCGGTCGTAATCTGGTTACCGCCAGCGTGATTGTCCGCTATGTTATGGAAACAATCAACAGAGATATAGAGTTGCTTTCATCATGGAATGCCAACCACTTCCAGGTAGTGGGTCTGGAAAGGCCTCTGTCAGCTGAACTCTATGGGCTGAGATTCTACGGAGTAGCAGATAGAATAGACCGGATCGGCGACCTTGGAGTTGTCAGGATGGTGGACTATAAGAGTGGAAAGGATGATCCTTCAGTACTGAGTACTCAGGATGCAAAGGCGGCGGAAGTAGCTGATACAATTTTCAATGGGGATAAGGACAAACGCAAAAAATTAAAGGCTGGTCTGCAGTTCTTTATATATGACAAGATGCTGCAGGCAAATGGAATTGCTCCGCTTAACGACGTGTGCAATTCAATGTATGCAACGTCAGGGCTTTTCTCGCAGCCTCCGGCAGTATGTCCTTTGAACCAGACGTTTGCAAAGGAAATGGACCAGCGTCTTGAAAGCCTTCTGAAAGAGATTCAGAGCCCGGAGGTACCTTTCAGGATGACAGATGAGGTGAAGAACTGCGAGTGGTGTGACTTCAGGATGATATGTGGTAGATAAAAAAGAATGTGTCATGATCGAGATAATTAAAGCTTCAGCCGGTTCCGGCAAGACTTTCACTCTTGCCAGAAAATACATAATGCTTCTGCTGCAAAACGAGGACAGGTACGCCTACAGGCATATTCTGGCTGTTACCTTTACCAATAAGGCTACGGAAGAGATGAAGTCCAGAATCCTGAAGGAACTTCATATTCTTGCTACGGAGCCACAGAAGTCTGACTATTACAAGGATTTCGTTCCTGCGTATTACCAGTCTGATCCGGAGCTCAAGAAGGCTGCGGAAACGGTATTGTGTAATATCCTGCATGACTACAGCGCCTTTGCAATCAGTACAATCGACACGTTCTTCCAGAAGACTCTCAAGGCATTCTCCAGAGAGATAGGACAGTTCGCATCATATCAGATCGAACTGGACAGAGACTCGCTCATAGCCGAGAGTGTGGACAGGGTGCTGGACTCGATGACAGGGGAGAAGAAGGATGAGAAGAAACTCAAGTGGCTGACTGATAATACCATATCTCAAATCGAGAATGGTGAGGGATACAAGCTTGACTATACGTTGAAGAATGTGGCTCTGCGTCTTAAAAGCGAGGAATATAGAACGTTGGTGGAGAGTGCAGGGTTGGACGAGGATCTCATCTATAGCGAACAAGAACTGAAGAGGCTTGACAAAGGTTGTGACCGTGTATGCAAGGACTATATGACTGCATTGAAGGATGCAGCTCGTAAGGTTCTTGATGCTTTTGCGCAGGCCGGCATTGATCCGTATGACACCAAGAGCCATTTCATGTCGAAGTGGATGGATAAATATATCAACCTTAAGCCATTGTCGGAAGTGCCGTACCCGACAGAGAGCTTTGTGAGCAATGCCCAGGATCCTTCCGGCTGGTTCCCGAATGCAAAATCCCATTTGAAGGGTGCTGTTACTTCCGATATCATCAGTGCCGTCGGTGACTTCCTTGCATTGTTCGGTCAGGAGTACAATGTATACAACACTGCTCTTCTTCTCAAGGCTCAGGTTTATGGATTCGGTATAGCCAATGAACTGCATCGTGAATTCGAGGCCCTGCTCAAGGAAAAGAATGTGCTGAGTCTGGATGACACCAATACCATTCTCAAGAATATCATCGACGGAACTGAGACCCCTTTCATATACGAAAAGCTGGGAGTGCGTTATGAACATTTCCTTCTGGACGAATTCCAGGATACATCACGCGTACAATGGGACAACTTCCGCCCTCTGCTGAAGAACAGCATCGACAGTGGTTTCTATAACCTTATAGTCGGTGACGTGAAGCAGAGTATCTATCGTTTCAGGAACTCTGACTGGAAGCTTCTCAGGGACGAGGCTCCTAACGGTTTTGGAAAAAATGTGCTTCATGACACACTCGAAGATAACTGGAGAAGTTGCGGAAATATCATCCGTTTCAACAATTCGTTTTTCTCGAAGATAGCTGAAGTATTGGATAAGAAACTTGGCTTTGAGGAGAAGGACGGAAAGATAGAAAACGGAGTGCTGACCGGTATCTATGAAGATGTAGAGCAGAAAATTAAAAAGACCGATGAAGGTGCTGTAAGACTTACGTTCTGTTCATGCGAGGATGAACTGCAGGCAATCCTGGACTCTATCAATGCCGCATTGGACAAGGGGTATACATACAAGGATATTGCTGTTCTTGTTCGTTGGAACAAGGAAGGAACCAAGGTCGCTTCTCACTTGATTGCCAATAAGATAGGCGTGGTGACGGATGATTCGCTCATGATCTCTTCATCATTGACCGTCCGCCGCCTTGTGTCGCTTCTTTCCAGCATTGACAACCCTGATGACTCAATGGCCAAATATCTGGCGGAACATCTGGAGGTCGAGATACCGGAAAGTTATTCGTCAATCATTGATCTGTGTGAGGATCTGCTCAGAAAACTTCGTGACCACAACGAGGATGTCTTCAATTCGGAGGTGCTTTATGTCCAGTCCTTCATGGATCTCCTTAGGGAGTATGTTGAGAAAAACGGCAACAGTCTTCATGCCTTCCTCAAGGATTGGGAGGGAAACACTCAGAGTATCAGTTCTCCGAAAAACGGTGATTCTGTTAGAATCATGACGGTGCATAAGTCTAAGGGACTTGATTTTCCGTATGTCATCGTTCCTTTTATGGAAACAATCAGCCTGTCTGGCCCGGAAAAGAAATGGTGCCGTCCCGATGTGTCGGGAACTGCTTTGGACGGAGTTGCTGAGGGCGTGTACGACGTGACGCTTTCGGGAAAGAGCGAAAAGACCCTGTTTGCATCACACTATATGGATGAGACCCTGCTGCAGTACGTAGACAATATGAATGTTGTGTACGTGGCTCTGACCCGTGCGAAGGAATGCATGGAGATCATTTCAGCTTTGCCTGAGGAAGGTGACAAGGATTTTTCGCAGCTGCTGCATTGGTATGCATGTAAATATGGTGAGAAGTTGGGCTTCCGAAGAGAAGGTGACAGTTTCTTCTATGGCGAGATCCCGCAGAAGTCAGATAAGAAGGAAGATGGCAATGAGAATTCACTGACTGCAGATTTCAGTTCATGGCCTATAGGTAATCGTCTTAGGTTTAAAGCTGACTCGGCGGACTTCTTCAATGTCGAAGGAGAGACCGGTATGGCGGCATCGCAGCGTATAAAGGGAATCGTGCTGCATGACATATTGGCCCATGTCAATGTGAAGTCCGACCTGGAGCCGGCCGTGGAGGATGCAGTGCTTGGCGGAGTGATTTCGGCGGATGAGGCCGGTGCGGTCAAGGAACTTCTGTATGACCGAATATGCTCGGTGGAAGCAGAGGGATGGTTCAGCGAAGAGAATGAGTCTGTATTGAACGAGATAGAGTTCATCGGTTCCAATGGTACGATTCTTCGAGCGGACAGAGTCATGAAAGTCGGGAATACGGTCAGGATCATAGACTATAAGTTCGGAGAGCATGACAGTGACTATGAAAAGAAACTTATAGATTATGCGGATGCTTGGAAATCTATGGGATTTAAAGTGGATTCTGCATGCCTTTGGTATGTCGCCCGCGGAGAGATACTCCGAGTTCTGTAAGGAAGTCTGTGATAAAATTTGTATATTTGCAGGTTACATTATAAAGGATTATGGAGAATAAGGAAATAGATACTTGCAAGCTGCTTTACAATACTGAAAGAGTAAGGCTGTATATTCCGGAATACGGACGTAACGTCCAGAAGATGGTCGATTACCTCAAGACTATCGAGGACAGAGATAAGAGAAACGAGCAGGCAAAGGCTGTGATCAAGGTTATGGAGATCATCAATCCTGCAGTAAAGCTTCAGGAGGATTATGAGCATAAGCTTTGGGATCACCTGCATATCATTTCTGGCTTTAGCCTCGATGTGGATTCTCCGTATCCTGTTCCTGCGCCGGAAAGTCTGAATGAGAAACCGATGATGGTGCCTATTGAGAAGCGTCCGATCAAGGCTACTCATTATGGCAGGAATATCGAAAATCTGATCGATCTTGTTGCGTCAACCCCTGATGGAGAGGTGAAGACAGAGATGATCCGTACACTGGCTCTATATATGAGGCAGCAGTACCTGATATGGAACAAGGATTCGGTGTCTGATCAGACGATTTTCCAGGATATCGAAAGGTTGTCGGACAACAGGATCAAAGTTCCTGAAGGATTGGGACTCAATAAGGCGGATTCAGGAGCAAACTTCTCGCGTCCTGGCAATAACCAGTCAAAGGGCAACAGAGGCCAGTGGCAGAAGAACAATCAGAAGAATAATCAGAAGAACAGAAAACAGCATAAATAGACATGGCTGACAAGAAAAAGTCCTCAAAAAAGGGAAAGAATTTAAAAGGCTTCCTTGATTCTTTCAAAATCAATATGACCCCGGAAGGAAAGTCCCTGATGCTCAGATGTATGGGCGTCGTGATTTTCTTGTTCGCGGTCTTCTCGTTTGTGTCATCAGCTTCATATATGTTCACATGGAAACATGATCAGAGCCTTGTAGCGCAGCCTGGGGTTTCTGGTGATGATGTGGCGAATCTGGGAGGCTCTATGGGACTTAAGTGGGGTAGTTTCCTTGTTGCTGATTTCCTCGGATTGGGAAGCTTTGCCTTCATATTCCTCTTGGGACTCTACGCCATTCGTCTTTTCTTCTGGAAGATGGACATAGGAGTCTTAAGGGTTACATTCATTACAGTGAGCGGCGGATTCATCTGCTCGTTGCTGTTGTCTCTCTTTGGTTCAGGAGAAGCCTTTGGTGGAGGCCTTGGAGGTTATGCCGGTTTTGCTGTCGTGGATATGCTTTCTGGCTTTGTCGGAAAATTCGTGACAGTACTTATGGTGCTGGCCATTGCTGTGGTCTGGCTGCTTTGCGTCAGCGGCAGGTTTGCCCACTGGTTCGCTGTCGCTGGAGAGAATGTCGGTGTCAAGACTCCGAAGGATGAGACAGAGGTGGCATCGGACGATGAAGATGAGGATGAAGAGGATGAAGAGAGCGAAGAGGAAGAAGAGAGCGAAGATGAGGAAGAAGATGATGAGGACGAGCAGGATGATGATACACTCCCTGAAGTGGAGCCTGTCTCAGATGATGACGATGTGCCGGAAGATGACGATGACTTTCTGCCGGAAGACGAGGGCCAGGATGCAGGTCAGGATCCTGCAGAGGATGAGCCCGAGATAATTGAGGAAGATGAGCAGCAGCCTCAGATCGATGTTGTGCGGGATGAGGGGCTGAGCGTGGATGTGCGTGAGGACCTTCCTAGGATTGACAATCGTGAGGAACTGGATCGTTTCGAATTTCCGCCTTTGGATCTTTTGGGCGACTACTCGGACAAGCAGCATACTGTAAGTCAGCGTGAGCTGGAGATAAACAACTCAAGAATACGTAATACGCTTCAGACTTTTAGAATTGATGTCGATAAGGTTACAGCGGTCGTTGGCCCGACAGTTACTTTGTACCGCGTGGTACCTGCGCCAGGTGTGAGGATTTCTTCTATCGAGAAACTTCATAAAGAGATTGCAATGTCGCTTGGTACAGGTGGCGTCAGAGTCGTGCAGCTTCATGACAGTGTGGGTATCGAGGTGCCTAATGACAAACCGTCAATCGTGCCTTTGAAGGCATTGCTGAACTCGCCGGTATTTCGTGAAACCAAGGCGGAACTTCCGATAGCAATAGGATACACCATCACTCAGGAAGTGAAGACATTTGACCTGACTGATGCGCCGCACCTTCTTGTTGCCGGAGCGACCAAGCAGGGTAAGTCAGTCTGCCTGAATGTCATAATTTCTTCGTTGCTGTATGCGAAGCACCCTACAGAGCTGAAGTTTGTCTTCATTGACCCTAAGATGGTGGAGTTTACGGCGTATAATTCTTTGCTGAAGCACTATCTTGCCGTCCTACCGATGGCTCAGAGTGCTGAAGAAGAGAAGAAGCAGGCTATCGTAAAGACTCCTCAGCAGGCAGAGCAGACCCTGAACTCGCTCTGTATCGAGATGGACGAGCGCTACAGACTGCTTGCTGATGCTGGAGTTAATGACTTCAAGGTTTATAACGAGAAATATAAGGATCGTCATCTGCTTCCGACAGAAGGACATAAGTATATGCCGTATCTTGTTGTGGTTATCGACGAGTATGCGGACCTTATCATGTCCGGCGGTTCAAATGCAGATGCCAAGAAGTCTGCAAAGAGCATCGAGTCGTCGATCATCCGTCTGGCGCAGAAGGGTAGAGCTGCCGGTATTCATGTGATCATTGCGACCCAGCGACCTTCAGTGAATGTGATTACCGGTCTTATCAAGGCAAACTTCCCTACACGAATTGCCTTCCGCGTCCTCTCCGGTGCCGATTCCAAGACTATTCTGGATACTACCGGAGCTGAAAATCTGATCGGTAAGGGTGATATGCTATATTATGCCGGCGTCAAGATGGAACGTATTCAGTGTGCCCTTGTCGACATGAAGGAGATCAGGAAGGTGACCAAGTTCATTGAAGACCAGAATGGCTACAGACAGTGTTGCAGCACGCCTTACTACCTGCCTGTTCCGGTATCGCAGGATGGTGAGGCTGGCGGAGGCTCAATCGATATGCAGAATATCGACGGAATGTTTGAGGATGCTGCCCGTCTTGTGGTGACTACCCAGAAAGGCTCTACGTCAGACCTTCAAAGACGATTGGGCATGGGATATGCAAGAGCAGGTCGAGTTATGGATCAGCTTGAGGCAGCCGGAATCGTCGGACCTCAGGATGGGTCTAAACCACGAAAGGTTCTTGTCGGAGACTTGATGGAACTTGAAGAACTGCTTGGATCATTCTTAAATTAAATCGGATGAAATCTGTTAGACTTTTAATATTGACTGCGTTGTCTTTGCTGACAATGCAGTCTTTTGCACAGACCCCTCTGGAGTCTTTGCGCAGGATGTTTGCTTCAGGAGCCGTTTCGATGACGGCAGAATATGAGATGGTTGTACAGCAGATGCCTGTCGTTGGAAACTCGGAAATACTTCTGCAAGGCAAAATGTATCACCTGCAGGGCAATGGCCTGGAAGTTTTTTGTAATGGTGATGCTCTGTGGACTGTCGACGAATCATCAATGGAAGTAGTAATCGAGCCATGTGATGCTCTTTACGATGCATATATGGCAAATCCTCTTCTTCTGCTTGCTGAACTTGACGGCTATTTCCAGATTAAAAGTCAGAAACAGGCCGGAAGTAATACTGAATATGAATTGCGCGCCATCAAGGACTGTGGCATATCACAGGCTCAGGTGACCTTGGCTTCTGACGGACATGTTCTGAGTGGAAAGTTTCATCTTGAAGACGGCAGCATTGTTTCCGTCAAGGTGCTGTCAATGAAAAAGACTGAAGAAAGGAAATTGTCTTTCTTCAGTCCAAGTCGAAAATTCGGTTCTGATTGGGTCGTGACCGACCTCAGATAATTTATTTCTTTCTGATGCAGCGTACTGCTGCGCCGAATGATCTGGTATCGGCCTTGCCGATCATCAGGTCCGGCTGCTTGGCTATGATGTAACGGTAGTATGCCATGCCCTCTTCTGATTCTACAGTGTCTGCTGTCCAGAAAGCGGCATATTCCATATAACCTTTGAAGATCGCGTTCGGGTAGCTGTAGTCGTAGAAATCATCAACCTTCGGTGAGCTGTTCTTGTCTCCGAGCATTGCGTATCCGGCTGGGATAATTGCCATTCCGCTTTTGTTTGTTATGTCTCCGACCTCTGGCCAATAGTCCCAGAGTCTTGTCTCATTGAAGTATGCGTTGCCCATGAGAGCTGCGGCGATTCCGCTTATGTTGCTGAATGGTGCGACTTCACCTTCAGCTCCGGCAGCTGCTGCGAGGGCTGTCCAGTCTTCTTCGCTTGGGAGTGTCCAGCCTTCAGGACATACAGTGAGGGCTTCCTCATAGCTGTAGTATCTGCCGAAAACGTCGCTCATTGCAGTGCAGTTGGAGTATGGAGCACCGGCGGCACTGTTGTCCATGTTCTGAATCATCCAGTCTGTGCTGCCTACAGAAGTGTAATAGTATTTCTTTCCGTTGACCTCCTCAAATGGTGTGTCGGTGTCGAGCCCTATGTTGGTGATGGATTCGTTGACACCTCCGCTTACCACGGTGCAGCGTGCCTCTTTGGAGTTGGTTACATAACCTTTTGCGAATGCATATCCCCCTACGGTGTATGTCTTGAGGGTGTCGGAGAATGTGAATGTGAACGAACCGTCTGACGGGTTTCCGGACTTGTCCAGACCGTTTTCGAAACGTGTTGTGTCAGACTTAACCATTGTTGGAGTGACTCTCCAGTAATATCCGATTCCTTTGTCATCCGGGTGAGATACGCCTTGTGGAGTTAATGTGACTGTGGCTCCAGGCTTTACGTATGCCGGTACAGAAAATCTCATATATCCATCAAGTGATGGTGTAGTTGTGCCGTCGTCATCTTTCTTGCATGAAATCACGCTCAATGCTATCATGCCTGTCAAAAGAAGCTGGCTCAGTTTTTTAAGACTCATTTTCAATCAGTGTTTTGTTAAAAATAAACGTACAAAGATGCACATTTTAATTTGAAAATCCTCTACCTTTGTACAAATACTTTGCCCTTAGGTTTATGAAGAAGTCTGTTTGTTCTATATTTCTGTCGCTATTTCTGGTTGTATTGAATTCATGCGCTCCGCAGAAAGACAACTATGTTTCCATCCAGGGATACGCTCAAGGAGGAGTCTACTCGGTGACGCTCAATCTCAAAGGAGTGGATGTGCCTGCTGAGGAGATACGAGATTCGATTGATGCAATTCTCGCAGAAATAGACGTGACATTGTCCGGATATAATAAAAATTCAATGCTGAGCCGGTTCAATGCCGGAGAGGATGTAGCTCCAAATGAACTTTTCATTGATACGTATGCTCTGGGTTATAGGATCTACATAGAGACCGAAGGGATTGTGGATGTGGCCCGTGCTCCTTTGTTCGATCTTTGGGGCTTTGGATTCAAGAATGATGAGATGCCGTCCGATGAAGAGATTGAGGATGCTCTCAGGAATAGCGGACTTGGCAGATGCTATGATTCGATGGGAGATTCTGCAGGTAAGATGATGAATGCAGAGGACATGCTTCTGGAAAGGGAGCCTGTCCGTCCGCAGCTGAACTACAACGCCATTGCTCAAGGCTATAGCTGTGATCTGGTGGCAAAGTACCTGTATTCCATCGGTGTCAAGGACATGCTTGTGAACATCGGGGAAATATTCTGTGACGGTAAGAACCCGTCGGGCCAGGCATGGACTGTCGGCATTGATAAGCCGGTTGACGGTAACGATGAACTTGGCGCGCAGATCCAAGGCGTGTTCAAGGTTCCGTCAGGGCCCCACGGTGTCGTGACCTCCGGAAACTACCGTAAGTTCTATATAAAGGACGGTAAGAAATATGCACATACCATCGATCCCCGCACAGGATATCCGGTGGACCACTCTCTGCTGAGCGCAACGGTAATCGCTTCCGATGCAATGACCGCGGACGCATACGCGACCTATTGCATGGTGATCGGTCTTGAGGAATCCAAGGCATTCTTTGCCGGACGCACAGACATGGAGGCCTGCCTCATCTACGACGAGGGAGGGGAGTTCAAGACCTGGTGCACCCCTGGCTTCCTTATGGAGGAGTAGACTACATCGAGGCTATTATACTTAAGGACTCCGTCAGGGCTGTCACCAGCCATTCGGTTGCCGATATCAGGAATGCCGGGCAGTATCCGAGGACGGCAAGTGCCGCCACGAGCAGTGCTGAGGGGATGATCAGTCCCGCCAGCGGCACTGCGATCAGATTGGTCAGCATGAAGTACTGCGGGAATGTCCCGAAATAGAGATAGGCCAGAGGTCCGGTCGTGATCTGGCATGATATCGAGACCGCCGCAGATTCCCATATCCACTTAAGTCCCCGCCAGTCGTTTTTCCACATTCCTCTCAGCCATGGGAATATATATGCTATGCCGAAGATAGCGGCATACGAGAGCTGGAATCCGATTTCCGAGACAGCAGTCGGGTCGAAGGCCAGGTGCATCAGCAAGGATGCGGCCAGGACTCCTTTCAGACTGATGGGTCTGCCTGTCATTTTCCCTATTTCATTCAATGTGATGAATATGAACGCCCTCGTGATCGAAGCCCCTGCACCGGTCGCCAGTGTGTAGAATCCGCAGATGAGGATTGTCAGGACGGATTTGGCCCGACGCATAGCCGGCGAGTTGCCTGCAAGTGCCAGAATCTTTACGATTATGGCGTAGATGATTCCCAGATGCAGACCGGACAGGGCGAGTATATGCGAGGCTCCGCTGTCCCTGAAGGCCTGCGCGACATCTTTCGGTATGTCCTCTCTGTTTCCGGTCAGCAGCGCCTTTATTATTCCTCCTGTATTCTCATTGGCAAACGGTATGCTCTCGATCAAGCCTTCAAGACCTTTGGCTGCCTTGTGGGCTGCAATGGTGATTGGCCCTTCAGATTGAATTTCGCTCACCTGCATTTCCACCCCTGACATGCCCATGAATGCGCCGCATGACAGGGCGCACGCGGCAATGAGTCCCCACTGGACATGGCGGCTCCATTGACTGCGACGTGAATACATGAGCAGTGCGGCAGACAATAAGATCGTCCCCGATGCAATGATGTGATATGTGGTGCTGATGATGCTGGGAAAGGCTCCCGAGTAGACCGATGCAGTGACTCCTGCGGCAAACAGGAACGCAAACCCTGCAATCTCATGCCTGGCTTTCATTTCGTTCCTATTTTTTGCTAAAGTAGTCATTATTTTTATAACTTTGCATAGATATACTGAAAACAGAAACAAAAACTATATAAAATGATCATTCTAGTTGTAAATTGTGGAAGTTCTTCTCTGAAGTATCAGCTTCTTGACATGAAGAACGACGAAGTGTATGACCTTCTTGCAAAGGGTATTGTTGAACGTATCGGCATGGAGACAGGATGCCTCAAGCATCAGGCTACTGACAAGGAGAAGCTTGTGAAGGAAATGCCGATTGAGAACCATACAGTAGCAATCAAGGCTGTCATGGATGCCCTCCTTGACAAGGAGTATGGCGTTCTGTCAACACTTGAGGATATTGAGGCTGTCGGACACCGTGTCGTTCACGGAGCAGAGGAGTTCGTATGCAGCCAGCTCATCACTGACAAGGTGATCGAGCAGCTCAAGAAGTGTTCAGTCTTTGCACCGCTTCACAATCCTGCAAACATTCTCGGAATCGAGGCTGTGACTGCAGTTCTCCCTACAGTACCTCAGGTGGGTGTGTTTGATACAGCTTTCCATCAGTCAATGCCGGCTTATGCATACATGTATGGCCTTCCATACGAGTATTACGAGAAGTATGGTATCCGTCGCTACGGCTTCCACGGCACCAGCCACAAGTACGTTTCAGCCAAGGGCGCAAAGTTCGCCGGCCTTGAGCTTGAAAATTCAAAGATCATCACATGTCACCTCGGTAACGGAAGCTCAATCGCAGCTGTGTTGAACGGCAAGTCAATCGATACGACAATGGGATTCACTCCTCTCGAGGGCCTTATCATGGGAACACGAAGCGGTAGCGTTGACCCTGAGGTTGTTACATACATCCAGGAAAAGGAAGGACTCTCTGCAAAGGAAATGAGTACCATCCTCAACAAGAAGAGCGGTTTCCTTGGTCTTTCATGCGTATCATCTGATGCACGTGACCTTGATGATGCTGCAAACGAGGGAAATCCAAAGGCTAAGCTCGTGCTCAAGAAGCTTACATACGAGATCACAAAGTATATCGGTGCATACGCGGCAGCAATGAATGGTGTTGACCTCGTCATCTTCACAGGTGGCATCGGCGAGAACAACAGCCGTCTCCGCCGCAGAGTCTGCGAAAACCTTACATACATGGGCCTCAAGTTTGACTATGATGCCAATGTGGTACGTGGCGTCGATACAATCATCACCACACCAGATTCCAAGATCAAGGCAGCCCTCATCACTACTAATGAGGAGCTGATGATTGCCCGCGATACAATGAACATCGTTCAGAACGAAGAATAATATGTTTACATCATTTGAGCAGATCTATGCGGAACTTAAGGGCCGCGGATCAAGAAAAAGAATGGTAGCTGCCTGGGGCGTTGACAGCCATACAGTGGCAGCTGCTGGAAAGGCAGTGGAACTCGGCCTTGCAGACGTGACGCTCGTCGGTGACGAGAATATGATTGCCGCGGCATGTAAGGAGGAGGGGATTGATATCTCCAGATTCACTATCGTACATAATCCTTCTGAGCTTCCTTCAGTGGCTCAGGCAGTACAGATGATCCGTGACGGAGAGGGCGATTTCCTTATGAAGGGTCTTTGCTCGACAGACAAGTTCCTCCGTGCTATCCTCAATAAGGAAACAGGACTTCTCCCTCCAAAGGGAACCCTTACTCATTGTACGACACTCGAGATTCCTTCATATCACAAGCTTCTTTTTGTAGGTGACGTAGCAGTAATCCCTGCTCCAGATTTCAAGCAGAAGCAGATAATCATGGACTGGCTGGTGAAGACAGCAAAGGCTGTAGGAGTGCAGACTCCTAAGGTGGCTATATTGGCTGCAACAGAGCAGGTTCTGCCTAGTCAGCCTGCTTCAGTAGAAGCAGCCATGCTCTCAAAGATGGTGGATCGTGGTCAGATCAAGGGCTGTATAGCGGACGGTCCTCTTGCGCTTGATGTCGCAATCGATATGGAGTCTGTTCAGATCAAGGGTCTGGTAAGTCCAGTGGCTGGAGATGCAGACTGTATCCTGTTCCCTAACATCGAGTCTGGAAATGTCTTCTATAAGGCAAACTCAAAGCTTGTCCCAGGTGTAAGGCAGGCTGGACTCCTTGTTGGAGCAAAAGTTCCATGCGTGCTTTCAAGCCGTGCCGACAGTATCGATACAAAACTGAACTCAATTGCTATTGCTGCAATGTTCTAAGATAGCTATGAAAGGTAAAATACTTATAATCAACCCAGGTTCAACCTCTACCAAAATCGGCTACTATGAGGATGGACAGCAGAAATTCGAGACCAACCTGACTCATTCTGCAGAAGAGATCGCCAAGTATGAATCGGTGATGCATCAAGGAGGCATGCGTCGTGATGCCATTGTGAACTTCCTTTCTGAGAACGGAGTTGAGTTGGATTCCATCGATCTTATAATGGCCCGTGGTGGCCTCATTACGCCTATTCAGACTGGTGTATATGAGGTTACACAGGATATGCGCGAGGCTCTTATTGAAGGAAAGAACGGCGTTCATGCATGTAACCTGAGCGCCCTTATCGCTGATGATATGGCCGCTGACATCAATAAGTCACGCGCTGAAAAGGGTGTTGAAGGAATATGCAAGGCTTATATCGCCGACGCTCCGACTTCTGATGACATGCTTGAGGAACTGAAGATTTCCGGTCATCCGGCGTTCCCTCGCAGGCCTGCCTTCCATACGCTGAATTCGCGTGCCATGGTCCGCAGATATGCTCGTAATGTCGGTAAGGACGTAAAGGATGTGACCGTAATCGTAGCTCACATGGGCGGCGGCTCCTCAGTTTCCCTTCATAGAAACGGCCTTGTGATCGATGTGAACGATGCTCTCGGCGGAGACGGCCCTATGAGTCCAGAGCGCGCAGGATCCGTTCCTGCATTCCCGCTTGTTGAAATGTGCTTCAGCGGTCAGTATACAAAGGCTGAAATAAAGAAGATGCTTGTGGGAAAGGGTGGTGCGGTAGCTCATCTTGGTACCAATGACTTCCGTGAGATCGTTGCAAAGGCAGAGGCTGGTGAGAAGGCCTATGCGGATTTTCTCAAGGCATTCTGCATTTCAGTTGCAAAATATATCGGTTCGATGGCTACGGTTGTCTGCGGAAAGGTTGATGCCATAGTCCTGACAGGAGGTATTGCGTACAGCAAGCCTATCACTGCGGCAATTGCAGAAATGGTTCAGTTCATTGCTCCGGTAGAAGTATACGCCGGAGAGAACGAGCTTGAGTCTCTTGCTGAAAACGGATATGGAATCCTTGCAGGAGAGTTTGAAGTAAAGACCTATTCCAGAGGATAATCATCCACAAATAAGTCGACTTTCGGAAGCTTAGAGCTGTAAAGGCGACGACATTCATCTAAAAGGGCGTCAGTATTCTTCGTGAATCTGGGGCCCTTATATGTACTCGTATTGGTTACAAGGATCCAGCATTCACCGTCAGGATAACGTCTGATCAGCGCGCTTGTGCCAGCTAGGGTTCCTGTTCTGTTCCAGCCTTTTCTAGGATTTGTGTCGTTCCATCCAAGAGAGTATGTGTTCTCGTCGAAGTACTCGGTCATCTGTTTGAAGCTTTTATCGGAGATGATGTCCTTCACATGATCGTCACCGTCGATTGCGGCTACCAGGCGGGCGAGTTCAACCGGAGAGCCAATCCATGCGCCCGCGCCTGACAGGAGAGGGAGGTTCGAGCCTCCGTAGCATCTTTCCACCGAGTCTTCCGGATGCTGGAAGTCAGGGATGTATTTGCCGTCACCTTCGTGGGTGTAGTGCCTTACCTCGTTTGTTCTCTTGTCGCTGTAGTAGATGCCCCCGATGTGCATGTCGTAGCAGCCTGCAGGTTTGAGAACATGCTCCTTGATGAATTCTTCGTATGGCATGCCTGAGGCTTTTTCAACAACCTCTGAAAGCAGCATGTAGCCAAAGTTTGAGTATGAGGTGTATGTGCCTGGGGCGGCCTTCAGCTTATGGCCAAGCACAAGAGTAAAGTAGTCTTCTTTTGTCGGTGGATGATCCAGACGCATCTGATTCTGGACATCAATGGAAGAAAATACAGGATCCCTGAAGAATCCGCCCTGGTGGCGCATGACGTTTTCGACAGTTATGTCCTGGTATTTCTTATCGCATTTGGTCAGTTCGTTGAAGAAGTCGTCGTTCAATATTCCCTCAGGACCGAATATCTTGTCCTTGATCGTCAGCTTTCCCTGATCCTGCAGGACCATTATGCCCACTGCGGTAATAAGCTTCGATACTGATGCAACCCTCATGATATGGCCTACGTCCATCTTGATTTCTTCCTCCTGGTCAGCCCATCCATAACCTTTGGCATATACCAGAGAGTCGTTGCGGGTGATGGCGAGTGATGCTCCCTTGATGTGCCAGTTCCATATGTACTTCTCGATCTTCTTGTCCAGACCTTGCAGTTCCGGTACCTGTGACATCTCGTTGGTTACCTCCTTGTTGAGTTCCTTGGATGGCAGTGCTTCTTCTACTTTATCCTCTGCGGGGCGCTGTCTGAGGTATCCGGCAATGAATACGGCCGCCAGAACAGCGGTCATGAATCCAAAAAATCGTGTCTGTCTGTTCTTTGATGAACGTCTTTTTCTAGTCATTTTTTAAGTCAGGTTTTAGAGCTGCCCGTCAAGCACATTTGCGCTGTCTCCGTCATGAAGTGTGTTGAATTTCCTGAACAATCGTCTCAGGAGTATTACAGTCAGTATGGTAGACAAAAGATCTGATGCCGGGAAACTTAGCCAAACTCCGTCTGTTCCCAGCCACATCGGAAGGAGGTACAGTGATGGGAGCAGCATCAGCAGCTGTCTGGATAGTGACAGGATTATTGATTTCTTTACAAGTCCAAGGCTCTGGAAGAAGTTTGTGCCGATCATCTGAAGACCGACGATAGGAAACATGATGGTAAATAACTTCAAGCCTCGTTCCGCTATGTCAAGCATTTCTGTTCCGTCTGATGTGTTGATGAAGATGCCGCATGCCAGGCGTGGGAAGAACATTCCTATCAGGAAACAGATTGTTGTTACAAGCATACCCAGCTTGGCTGTCTTCCAGAATACTTCTTTTACTCTTGAATATAGGCGTGCTCCATAATTGTATCCTGCGATCGGCTGCATGCCCTGATTCAGACCCATGCAGATCATGATGAACATGAATATGATCCTGTTGCAGATGCCGTATGCTCCGATGTATGCGTCACCCATCTCTTCACTTCCTGCATATTTGCGGAGCTGAAGGTTGATGAAGATTGTAACGATGCATGCAGCGACATTCATCAGGAACGGACCGGTTCCGATTATGAGAGACTTCTTGGCTACATTCCAGTTCAGCCTGAATATGCCCTTTTCAAAATGAATCGCCCTGCTCTGATTGTTGAAGTGATGCATTACGACGAGCATTGCCACAACCTGTGCGAGGACTGTCGCCCACGCAGCTCCAGCTATTCCCATATCCAGCCCGAAAATGAATATCGGGTCAAGAATGGCGTTGAACAGGACTGTGAATATGGTCAGACCCATCGCCTTCTTCGGGCTGCCGGACGATCTCATCGCAGCATTAAGTCCGAAATAAAGGTGGGTGATGATGTTTCCGTAGAGAATGATTGTGATGTACTCTTTGGCAAAAGGAAGGGTTGTCGCGCTGGCTCCGAAGAAATACAGGATCGGATCAATGTATGCTAGCGTAACCCCCATGAACAGGAGACCTATTATGATGTTGAGGCTGACAACGTTTCCCAAAACCTTGTTACCCATGTGGTAGTGCTTCTGTCCAAGCAGGATCGATATCATTGTCGCAGCACCGGCTCCTACAAGCGTGCCGAATGCAGTGGACAGGTTCATCAGAGGGAAGGTGGCGGCAAGACCTGAGATTGCATCCTTGCTGAGATGCCCGATATAGATGCTGTCCACCATGTTATACAGAGAAGCCGCCACCTGTGCGATGATGGCGGGCCAGGCATACTGGCTGAGCAGTCTGCCTATATCCTTGGTGCCGAGTTCTGTAGGGATCTCTCTTGTCGCTCCTGCCATCTTACTCCTCCGGCTTAGCTACAAGTTCGATTTCAAAAATGAGCGGTGAGTATCCTGGAATGCTGGCTCCGCTGCCGGAGTATGAGTATCCGAGATTAGAGTAGAACACTCCGACGCCCTTCTCCATATCCTTCATCTGCCAGAGGGTCTTGGCGAAACCGCTGATCATTGAGCTCTTGTCTGAACCCATTGTAAGGTCTGATTCCTTTTCGCCCCAGTTGATTCTCATTGGCTCGTATTTCTTGGATGCAGAATAAAGGTTGTTGTCTTTGGCCACTCTTTCTACATTTGTGTCGAAGACCAGGCCATTGAGCAGCTTGCCGACATAATTAATATATATAGTAGTATCTTTCTTGAATGTTTCAGTGCTTGTCGGAGCCTTCAGCTGCTTGTAATAGAATCCAAGAGATGTGGAGTCTTTTGCTGTCATCTGAGCGAATACGTCTGCTGCAGGAACTCCGTCTACCATGACTGTCTTGTTTGTGAAGAATCTGCCGATAGAGTCGATCTGCCACTGGTCCATGTCCTCTGTGTAGTCCTTTATGGAAATGTGGTAGATCGTGTTCTTGAAGCTGGATGCATCATACTCTTCGTCCTTCTTGAGAGGTGGATCAAGGTAATCCTCTTCAGTGGCGTAGGACTTGTATGACATCAGCCAGCTTGGGATGATGATGGTTCTGGTTGTGCCCACCTTTGTGCCTATCAACGCATCCCTTACTCCAGCAGGAAGTGTGGTCTTTGTCGTAGTCCAGAATTTAGGGCCGTAATATGCTGTCTGGTTGTATTCTCCAAGCTGCATGGCTGTCTTTGCATCTGTATATGAGGAGATGTTGCCTTCAAGATCTGTTGTCTTGTAGTCTACTAAAACAAGGCCTTCCTCGCCGACTTCCTCTCCGTTTCCAGGGATGTCTTCAATAATATAAATGCCGAGTCCTGACGCTGTGGCATCAGGGTGGTTGACCTGCATCCATGACTCGAAATAACGCTGGTATGCGTCGTTTGGTCCGGTCTGTTCTGTTTTCGCACAACCGATAACTGCGAGCACGGCTGCGACGTATGAAATAGCTGGAAATATCTTCTTCATTGTCACTAATAAAAAATCAACTTGCAAAGATAATAAAAATCCTTAGTCGTTCGATACGCCGACCACCCATATTTTATAAAGCAGTGCGGAGTTTACAGGAATTATGCCGAATGTTTTGTTTCCGTAGCCGTATTTGGCTGTGAAAAGAATTTCACATTCTTCCCCGGCCTGTACTCCTATGAGGCCGTCGCGCAGGCCTTCAAGAATGTCGGCTTCGGCCATGTTTATCTCCATGATCGAGTAGTCTGGGTCTGTCGTGATGAAATTGGAACTTTCTGCTGTCTGCTGATGGTTGGTTGCAAACAGGTTGGATGCGCTGACGCTGTTGCCTTTAAATGTATATCCGGCATAGTAGAAGGAAACGGCTCCGGAAGATGACAATGCCGGTCCTGATCCCTCTTTCTTTACTAGCCTCGCGGCTCCCTTATTATATATGATGCTAAGGGTGTCTGTCCATGTGGTGTCTCTTGTAGTGCCGTCCTCGTTGACTATCGTAGAGTCCCTCTTGGCGGTATTGTTCTTTGTCAGATATGAATCTATCTGCGTTTCCTGTTTCTTGTATATTGTCTCGAGCTTTTCCTTTACACATGACACTGCGACCAAGCATGTGAGTGTAAGGAAAATCAGGATTTCTCTTTTAGCCTTCATTTTCAGTAAGATATAAGTGTGTGTATTTCTTTACATATTCTTCAACTTCTTCAACAGGGATGTTCAGGCGTCCTCCTGCGGCATTTTCATGTCCGCCTCCGTTGAAATGCATGCGTGCGCATCGGTTTGCGGATGTACCTTTTTTCGACCTGATCGATACCCTGATCCTGTCGGTATCTTCCTTGAGGAGGAGGCTCATGCGTACATCCGCTATGGACAGTGGCATGTTTACGAAACCCTCTGTGTCACCGTCTTGTACCCTGTATTCACGCTGTGTCTTCAAGTCCAGGATAATGTATGCCACTCCGTCTTCAGTGATCTTCAGAAGGTCCTTCATCATGTGTCCCATCAGGCGCAGTCTGTTTTCTCCGTGCTGATTGTATAGGCAGTTGAGGATGTAGTCCCTGTCCACTCCCGCTGCGAGCAATGTCGATGCCATTGTCAGGGTTGACGGGTATACCGAATTTGCAAAGTTGTTGGTGTCTGTTGTCATGCCTGTCATCAGGGATGTTGCCGTTGCTGCAGGGAGTCTGGATGCATTCTGGGCGATCTGAGGCATGCTCATGAGTATCTGATACAGGAGTTCAGATGCGGACGAGATGTCGGTTTCAGAAAACACGAGGTCGAAACTTTCGGTATCAGGGAAAAGATGGTGGTCGATCAGTATCTTGTATGCGTTGGAGCTTTCCAGATGGCTGCAGAGATTGTCGGTTCTATGGAATGCGTTGAAGTCCAGACATATTATGGTGTCTGCCTGTGCTATGGCTTCTGCAGTTGCCTTGCTGTCCTCGGAATATATGCGTATGTCTCTCCTGATGTCATCGTTGATGAGGAAGTTCAGGGCGCGCTGGAATGGATCGTTCAGGATGATTGTGACAGAGGCGCTGGTGTATGTCTTGAGGAAGTGATACATGGCTGTAGCGCTGCCGGCTGCGTCTCCGTCAGGCTTCATGTGTGTGACTATTGCCGCTTTGGAGCTTGCATGGATGGCTTCATTCAGCTTGTTTAAGTCTATTTGGCTTATTACCTGCATTCTGTGTGATTATTTTTGATGTTGCAAAATTACAAAATTATATTGCATTTCATAAATGAATTTTCTAACTTTGTCCGGCATTTTGAAAGAATAAAATAAACTAACTATAATGGGACCAATCATTAAAAAGATTTTTACTTTTCTGCTTTTGCCAGTGGCCATTGCCGCTTTGGCTTATCTGAATTTTGAGAGCATTGCAGAGCCAGTGCGCTTCGAGGATGATAAAACAGCGCGTGAAACTGAGGCAATCCAGAGACTTAAGGACATTCGTACTCTTCAGGAGGCTCATAAGAATGTTAAGGGTTACTATGCAGCACAGATGGACTCTCTTCAGCTTTTCTATAACGAGGGTCACATGACAGTTGTTCTTCAGGTGGGTTCGATGGATGACTCTCTTGCTGTAGCAAATACTGCTGCTCTCGAGAAGCAGCTCAAGGCTAAGGGTGTTAAGGCTAAGGATATGCCTTATCGCCTTCAGGAGGAATACAACAAGTCAAACGGTGAACTCAAGCTTGTCTTTGCTGTGGAAAGCAATGTTCCAGTGAGAGATACTCTTTTCAACGACAGATCGAAGTTCTGCGTAGACTCTCTCGCATTCATTCCATTCAGCGGTGGAGATTCTATCATCATGAAGGCAGAGGTTCGTGAGGTATCAGGTGTGAAGGTTCCTTTGTTCGAGGCACGCATGCCGTATAAGTCTCTCCTCAGAGGTCTTGATGAGCAGCTCGTTATCAATACCATCGCCGGTAAAGAGGATCTCGAACTTTATCCAGGCCTTAAGGTTGGTGACATTGAGAAACCAAACAACAACGCAGGAAACTGGGAGTAGTCAGATGACTATGAAAGATATGAAAGACAGAATATCCATTCAAGTCGGCTTGAGTGGATATTCTTTTAGGTTACAGGCCGATGGCGTTGAACGCTCTTCCGGATGGTTGAGCGCTGAACGCATCTTCAGTACACCCGAGTTCCTGAAACGTTATTCTGAAGTGGAGGTTTCGGTCTTCACTCCAAAGTGTACGCTTGTCCCTTCTCAATTCCACATGCCGGAGACATCAAGGGCAATGCTTGCAGAAGTGGTGTCTTTGACGGAGGAAGAGAGCGTAGAGTATGTTGCCGTACCCGAGTTCGCTTCTGTGCTTCTGTTTTCAAATACAATGGCAGGTGCAATGTCCAGAGTGGTGTCGGAAACGGTATTGCATATTGATGGATCAAAGGCAAGACCGCTCCCGGAGATATATTATATGTTGAAGCAGATTCCAGCCATGCCTGAGTATAACAAGATCCTTGCTTCATATAAGGATGAGGCGCTGTACCTTGTGATAGCTCAGGGCAAGAGTCTTCTCTTCTGCAATACGTTCAAAGTTCCGGACTTTACGACAGCTCAATATTTTATCTTCCTGGCGATGAAGAAGCTTCAGTTGAATCCTGAGGTATCATCCATCTTCTTCAGGACTCCTCTTGATCCAGAGCAGGAGATGTCGCTTTATCGTTATTTCAAGAATGTAGAGCAGATCTGACCATGAGAATAATCGGTGGTAAATTGCGCGGCAAGATGATAATGCCGCCACAAGGATACAAGGCACGTCCGACTACGGATTTTGCAAAGGAGGGCCTGTTCAATATTCTCAATAATGAGTATGAGATGGATGGTCTCAAGGTTCTGGACCTTTTCGGCGGTACAGGTGCCATATCTTATGAGTTCGCCTCGCGCGGAGCCGAGCGTGTATACTGTGTGGAGATGCTCCCTCTTCATGCCAACTTTATAAAAGCTCAGGCAGCAAAGTTCGGGATGAATAATCTGACAGTAGTCAGACATAATGTGTTTGAGTTCCTTGAAATCTGTCATGAGAAGTTCGATATAATCTTTGCCGATCCTCCGTATGCGTTGGACGGTTTGGCGAACATACCGGACAAGGTCTTTGAGCGCGATATTCTGCACCCCGGAGCTTATTTCATTCTGGAACATCCGGAAGAATTCAATTTTTCTGAACATAAGTATTTTGTGAAGGAAAGAAAGTACGGAAACGTACATTTCTCATTCTTTGAGAAACCTTCAGAGTAGAGTAGTTAACAGTAGTGGATATGAAATTTAACCTTAATGAAGTATTCCAGCCCAAATTGTTCGGGCTGTTCAAGAAAGGTCAGTATGACAGAAAGTCGCTGGTATCTGACCTTATGGCCGGACTCATAGTCGGCATCATTGCACTTCCATTGGCAATCGCTTTCGCTACAGCCAGTGGCGTTCCGCCTCAGAACGGACTTATAACTGCGATAATTGCAGGATTCCTGATTTCGTTCTTCGGAGGATCTGACTTTCTTATCGGCGGTCCGACGGGTGCGTTTATAGTAATCATAACCGGAATCATAGCCGGATATGGATTCCAGGGCCTTCTGATAGCTACCATCATGGCCGGTATCTTCCTCGTGCTGATGGGAGTATTCAAGATGGGTGCGATCTTCAAGTATATACCTTATCCTATTGTAGTCGGATTTACAAGCGGTATCGCGCTTACCATCTTCTCTACCCAGATGAACAATTTTTTTGGTCTGGGTCTTGGAGAAATGCCGGAGGAGTTCTATTCAGGAGTGCCAAGTGAGTTCATCAGAAAGTGGATATTCTATTTCTCTGAGGGAGCAGTCAATTGGATGGAGACAGCGCTCGCCCTTGCATGTCTTGTAATATGCTTCACATGGAAGCGTGTCACCAAGAAGGTGCCGGGATCGCTTATTGCCCTTATCTTTGCCGTCGTGGTTTCTATTCTGGTGGGAAATTTCACTGACTATCAGTTTGCAACAATCGGCTCGGGTGCTTCTACCTCAGGCGGTGGAGCATGGGGGCTGAATCTTGCTGAATTCGAGTTCTCGAAACTTCCGGAACTGTTGTCTCCAGCCTTTACCATTGCAATCCTCTGTGCGGTAGAGTCGCTTCTCGCCGCGATGGTTGCCGACGGTGCTACAGGAAAGAGACATCATGCCAATACTGAGCTGATCGGACAGGGTATAGCAAATATTGTTACTCCTCTGTTTGGAGGTATCCCTGCAACAGGAGCTCTTGCTAGAACCATGGCCAGCATCAACAACGGAGGTAAGTCACCTGTAACAGGATTGGTACATGCTCTTGTGCTTTTGCTTATCTTCCTGTTCCTCATGCCGTATGTATCGTATGTGCCAATGGCGTGTCTTGCTGCAATTCTGGTTCAGGTGGCGTACAACATGAGTGAGTGGAAGACATTCAAGTATCTGCTCCGTGGTGACAAGTCGGATGTTGCAGTTCTTCTGATCACTTTCTTCCTCACTGTCATCTTCGATCTTACAATTGCTATTGAGGTGGGTGTGGTGCTTGCAATCGTTCTTTTTGTACGTCGTGTCATGCAGACTACCCATGTCAGTGTGCTTCAGGGAGACACAATCGCAGCTACGGAGGATCCTGAGAAGGCGGCAATGGAAGATACAGACCGCCTGTCTATCCCTCAGGGTGTAGAGGTATATGAGATTGACGGACCTTTCTTCTTCGGACTTGCCAGCCGTTTCGAGGAGTTGGAGAGAACAAACGGCAAGAGTGTAAAGGTGCGTGTTATCAGAATGCGCCGTGTTCCGTTTATAGATTCTACCGGTGTCAATAACCTTAGAAACCTTTGCGAGAGAACTCGCAAGAGGGGCGTGACAGTAATCCTTTCAGGAGTTACGGATCAGGTTTATGGTACCCTGCAGAAGTTTGGTGTTGACGAGGAAATCGGAAAAGAAAATATCTTCCCTCACATAGTTCCGGCACTTGCCCGTGCATCAGAACTTTCTGAGAAATAGCATAAAAAGAGAAGTTAGCCCATCAGCTAACTTCTCTTTTTTCTTGGTAATTTTCTTCGGGCGGCTGCCTGGACCGTTACTCCGTCTACCATAGCGCTGTGCGCTGCCATGAAGTTCAGGAATGCCTCGGCAAGAGGAAAGAGCATGGTGACTGAAAATACCATATATTCCTTGTATCTGAAGAAGTCAACTCCGAGCCATAATTGGAAGCCGATCATCAGCAATGCTCCGATGACGCTGACCCTTGCCTGTAGAATAGGATTCTTGAAGTTGAATATGGCGAAGATGTTTGCGGTCAGAAGCATTATGTTCATCAGAAGATAGGGGATCTTTTCGTAGTATCTTATGATGGCGTCGTCTCCTGTAGCCCCTATTACGGTGCCCATCTTGCAGAAGAATAATGCGGTTATGAGGGCTGTAGATATGATAAGGTACAGATTCTGTATTCGTTTAAACATGGTTTTTTCTTTTTGTCCGATGCAAAAATAGGAAAATTCACATGAAAAAACTAAATTTGAAGGATTAATGATAATATGTACAGCTATGAGAATTGCAGAATCAGAACTTATAATCAATGGTGACGGTTCGGTGTTTCATCTTCACCTTCGTCCCGAGGAATTGGCGGACACAGTTATCCTTGTAGGAGACCCTGGCCGTGCAGATATGGTGGCCGAGTATTTTGAGGAAAAGGAATTCAGACATGCATCACGTGAGTTCGTTTCTATCACCGGTAAGTACAAGGGCGTTCGCATGACCGTGCTTTCAACAGGTATCGGTACCGATAATATCGATATTGTCATGAACGAGCTTGACGCACTTGCAAATGTGGATTTTGAAACCAGGGAAATAAAGCCGGAACATAGAAGCCTCAATATCCTGCGCATCGGCACGTCTGGCGCCATCCAGCCTGAGATTCCGATCGGTGGATTTGTATTCTCACATATTTCAGTAGGCTGCGACGGTCTGATGAACTGGTATGCAGACCGAGACAAGATCTCTCTTCTTGACATTGAAGAGGCCTTCAAGAAACATACAGGCTGGAACAAGCATCTTCCGGATCCTTATTTCGTACGCGCAGGCCAGAAGATGATCGATAAATTCAAGGACTGCACGATCAAGGGTATGACCATTGCTGCTTCAGGATTCTACGGCCCTCAGGGTCGCGTCATCCGCATGCCGCTCGCGATGCCGGATATGCTTGATACATTCGAGAGCTTCCGTTTCGGTGACGAGAAGGTTACCAACTTCGAGATGGAAGGCTCTGCAATTGCCGGTATTGCAGCTCATCTGGGACATAATGCCGGAACAGTATGCTGCATCATCGCTCATCGTCATCATAAGGCAAGTAATCCAGATTACAAACCGCAGGTCAGAAAACTTGTTGAACTTTGTCTTGACAAACTCGCTGAAGAGTAGTGTCTTAATATAAAACCAGAGGCCTCAGGAGCCGGAACAAAAAAGAAGGGAAATGTTCCGGGCAACCTGAGGCCTCTGGTTTTTTTATATCGGGACTAACTACTTATGGTAAAGCTCCTTTCGGGACTGTGGGCCGTAGCCTTTCCATACGTCAGGGTCGGATATCCATGCCTCGATGATTCTCTCCTTTTTCCTCATGACGTTGCATTCGAGGAACTTCTTCTGCAGGTCTGTCGTAGTCTCCATTGATCCTGCAACCTCATGTCCGTAGTCGATGAAATGGTACATGGTGTAGTTGTATCCGAACTTCTCGAATCTCTTTACAAGCTTGCCGCCACCGAAGAAGCCCAGATTGAAGAAAGCTATCTGTTTGTATGGGACAAGTTCGTCTGCTGTGCCGTGAAGCATAAGGGTCGGGCATGGGCGGTTCTTGTAATTCACTTTTCCTTCACGTGAAAGGATCGCTCCCGAGAATGACATGACTCCTGCATAGTTGAATCCTTCCGGAAGAACTGCTGCCCATGAAGTTCTGTTGCTTACTTCGTATTCTGCCTGCATTACTGTAATCGCTCCTGCTGATGATCCGCTGATCACGATGTTATCAGGGTTGATGCCAAGGCTTTCTGCATTTTCAATCATGAAGTTGGTTGCGCTGAAAAGGTCTTCCACTGCTATATGTATCGCCTTGTCAAGCACATTTACCTGTGCTATTCCAACATTTTTAGAGCCCTTTAGTCCAAGTCGGTAGTCAATGGATACAATTCTGTATCCGTCGTTCTTCATCTCGTTGAACCATTTGCTGTAACTTTTGTTATTACGCTCTCCGGTAATGAATCCTCCTCCGAACATAAATACTATTGTCGGTTTTTCCAGCCCGTCGGACGTGTGGATTTTGTCTCTTGCAGGTTCGTAAATATCTAGGTACAAACTGCATGTATCTCGTTGCGTATACATATATGTTGCGTCTGGCCCCTGCTGGGCGAATGAATTTACCAGGGAACCGAACCATAGTGCGGCTGTTACGATTGTCGTTAAAATGAAGTTTGTTCTCATAATTTTAATTTTTTATGTATGTGCCATGTATTGGCACAATATCGATCTATCTTTGCATCAGTAAATGATAGAAACCATTAAAACTGAATGTTATGAATACAACATCTACTTTCTCAAGCCTTAGCGAAATGTTTACTTCAGAAGCTTCTTACAAGACTTTGGTGGACATGATCCAGGAAATGGATCTTGAACTGATGGATGTCAGCACATTCTAGTCCCACTCAATACATGTAGACTCCCTGTCTTTCGAAAGACTTACCTTGATTCTTTCGTGACCGATGACGCCTTTGCCCGAAAGGACTCTTTCGGTAATGATGTGCTCAGACACCGGGTCTTCGATCATACGCTGAATCGCGCGTTTGAGCGGCCTTGCGCCATAGCTTGGGTCATAACCGACGTCCGCTACAAGCTTTTTGGCACCGGCTGTGACCTTTAGGTCAAAACCGGCTTCGCGAACGCGCTTTCTGAGGCCCTTGAGTTCTATGTCAATGATCTTCTCGATATCTTCCCTGCTGAGAGGATTGAAGAATATCTGTTCGTCAACCCTGTTGATGAACTCCGGCGGGAATACCTTCTTTACTGCCTTCTCGAGTACAGCCTTCCTGTTCACGGCAACATTCTTGCCGGCTGTGTTGAAGCCGACTCCGCTTCCATATTCGTCCAGTTCGCGGCTGCCGACGTTTGATGTCATGATGAGGATCGTGTTGCGGAAACTTACTGTCCTGCCGTTGCTGTCTGTCAGGCGGCCTTCGTCCATGACCTGAAGAAGCAGGTTGTACACATCAGGGTGAGCTTTCTCTATCTCGTCCAGCAGCACGACACAGTATGGCTTGCGGCGCACTCTTTCGCTGAGCTGGCCTCCCTCTTCAAATCCCACATAACCCGGAGGAGCTCCGATAAGACGTGAGACGTTGAACTTCTCCATATATTCGCTCATGTCGAGCCTTATCATATTTTCTTCAGAGTCAAACAGGTAGTCCGCGAGTGACTTTGCCAGCTGGGTCTTGCCGACTCCGGTAGGGCCGAAGAATATGAATGTTCCGATAGGCTTGTTCGGATCCTTGATGCCCGCTCTGTTTCTTCTGATCGCGCGCACAACATTGTCAATGGCTTCGTCCTGTCCGATGATCCTTTCCTGAAGCTTGGCCTTCATCTTCACGAGCTTTCCGCCTTCTCCCTCTGCGACCTTCCCCGATGGGATGCCGGTCATCTTTGAAATGACGTCTGCAACGTCGTCAGCAGTTACGTGCCCTGTCTTCTGCGGATTCTTAAGTCTGACCATTGAACCGGCCTCGTCCATGGCGTCGATCGCCTTGTCCGGAAGGCAACGGTCTGTGATGTATCTCTCTGACATTCTGACGCATGCCTCGATGGCCTCATCTGTGTAGATTACATTATGATGCTTCTCATAATTTGTCTTCAGTCTGTCCAGGATTGATATTGAATGCGGAATGTCAGTGTGTTCCACCACGATTTTCTGGAAGCGCCTGTCAAGGGCACCGTCTTTCTCGACGCTCTTGCGGAACTCGTCCAGAGTTGTCGCTCCGATGCATTGGATGTCGCCTCTGGCCAGTGCCGGTTTCAGCATGTTGGCGGCATCCAGGCTTCCTGAGGCTCCTCCGGCTCCGACTATCGTATGGAATTCGTCAATGAAGAGGATCACGTCAGGATTTGCTGCGACTTCGTTAATGATGGATTTGAGTCTCTTTTCAAAGTCGCCGCGGTATTTCGTGCCGGCTACAATAGAGCCTAAGTCCAATGATATCAGCCGTTTGCCAGCAAGAGCGGGAGGTATCTGTCCGGTCACGATCTTGATGGCGATTCCTTCGACTATCGCGGATTTTCCTACTCCAGGGTCACCCACGAGCATCGGGTTGTTCTTGCGTCTGCGGCCAAGAATCTGGATGACGCGCTGTATTTCGTCCTCTCTGCCCACCAGAGGGTCCAGCTTGCCTTCCTTGGCGGCTTTCGTGATGTCGTATCCGAACTCCTCGAGAGGTGAGGCCTGAGGTTCTTCCGGCTTCTCTTCTGCGACTGCGCGTATCCTGATCTGAGGCATTTCCTCTTCGGGCATCTGGTCTGGGGTCTTTCCGTAGCCGTCTGCTCCTCCGTCGAGAAGATCATTGTTGTCCAGATATCTGTAAACTGCGCCATAATCGACGCCAAGATCGCGCAGGTATGTTCCTCCGTACGAGTCGCCCTGGCGGCATAGCGCCAGAAGAAGGTGCTGTGACGATGCGCTTACGCAATGAACCCTTGTGGCTTCCAGGATCGTGAAGCTCAGGATGTTCTGGGCTCCTCTGGAGAATGTCACCTTGTCTATCTCGGAGTATGGTACATGCTCGTTTGTGAATATCCTGCTGTCGATGAACTCCTTCATTTCATCTATGTTGATTCCTTGCCCCCTGAGAGTGTCGACGGCTGTGTTCTCGCGGTGGCGTATGATGCCTAGAAACAGGTGGTCAGGAGCGATGCCGTAGCTGCCTGTTCTCATGGCTTCTTCGCGTGAGAAGTTTATGATTGAATTGAGTTCGTCGGATATGCTGATTTCCATGTCTGCAAATGTTGTTTTTAGTAAAACAAAGTCAATTTGATTGCACAAAATTACTAAATATTTTGTAACTTTGCCAAGATGTATAATCAAGAATAAAAAGTATAATTCATATATGGAAAATGAAGTAAAGACAGGTAGGATAGAGCAGGTGAATATCGACCAGCAGATGAGGAGCGCGTATATCGACTACTCGATGTCTGTGATCGTGTCTCGAGCTCTTCCTGACGTGCGTGACGGTTTCAAGCCGGTACACAGAAGAGTCCTCTATGGAATGGACGGACTTGGACTCAGACATACAAGTCAGACCAAGAAGTCTGCCCGTATCGTCGGAGAGGTTCTCGGTAAATATCACCCACACGGTGACTCCAGCGTGTATGACGCCATGGCCCGTATGGCCCAGGACTGGAGCTTGAGATATCCGCTCGTCTTCGGACAGGGTAACTTCGGTTCGATGGACGGTGACCCTGTGGCTGCGATGCGTTATACCGAGGCTAAGCTTTCAAAGCTTTCTGACGAGGTCCTTGCCGACCTTGAAAAGGATACAGTGGATTTCCAGAACAACTTCGACGACTCTCTCACTGAGCCGACAGTTCTCCCTACAAAGATTCCGCTTCTTCTTTTGAACGGATCGTCCGGTATTGCGGTGGGTATGGCTACCAACATGGCTCCGCACAACCTTACAGAGTGTTGTGATGCAATATGTGCATACATCGACAACCCTGAGATCACAGTGGAGGAACTGATGCATTATGTGAAGGGTCCGGATTTCCCTACTGGAGGTATCATCCAGGGACGTCAGGGCATCAAGGATGCATTCGAGACAGGCCGTGGCCGTATCGTGATCCGCTCGAAGACAGAGATCGAGGTGAGTGATTCAGGCCGTGAGACAATCGTTGTTACAGAGATTCCATACATGGTCAACAAGAGGGAGATGATCGAGAAGATCGCCGAGCTTGTCGAGACAAAGCGCATTGACGGAATCGCATATATCAACGATGAGACTACAATGAAGGGTGTCCGCATCGTCATCCGTCTTAAGAAGGACGCAAATGCCAATGTGGTTCTCAACACTCTCTTCAAGTACACTCCGCTTCAGTCAAGCTTCTCGGTGAACAATGTGGCTCTGGTGAACGGCCGTCCTCGTACTCTCAACCTCAAGCAGCTCATCAAGTATTTCGTCCGTCACAGACATGAGGTTATTCTCAGAAGAACGAGATTCGATCTTGACAAGGCTCAGAAGAGAGCTCATATCCTGGAAGGTCTTCTCAAGGCGCTTGACGTGATCGATGAGATCATCAGGATCATCCGCGCATCCAAGAGTGTCGAGGACGCAAAGAACGAACTCATGGCGACATTCGCATTCTCAGAGGTTCAGGCGACAGCTATCGTGGAGATGAGGCTCCGTCAGCTCACCGGACTCGAGAGAGAGAAGCTCCAGAGCGAGTACGACGAACTCATGAAGTTCATCAAGTACTGCGAGGATGTTCTTGCAAACGAGGACATGCAGTTCGGCATCATCAAGGACGAGACCCTCGAGATGAAGGAGAAATACGGCGATGCAAGAAGAACAGAGATCGCCCTTTCTGCCGAGGAGTTCAACCCAGAGGACTTCTATGCTGATGAGGATGTGGTAATCACTATCTCTCATCTTGGATATATCAAGAGAACATCACTTGCAGAATACAGACTTCAGAACAGAGGTGGAGTCGGAATGAAGGGCAGTGCAACACGCGACGAGGACTTCATCGAGCACATCTATGTCGCTAACATGCACAGCACAATGCTCCTGTTCACTCAGAACGGTAAGTGCTACTGGCTTAAGGTATATGAGATTCCGGAGGGCTCGCGTGCGTCTAAGGGCCGTGCTATCCAGAACGTCATCAACATCGAGTCTGACGATAAGATCAAGGCATACCTCAACGTCAAGAACCTCAAGGACGAGGAATATGTAAACAACAACTACATCGTTCTCGGAACAAAGAAGGGTATCATCAAGAAGACTTCTCTCGAGGCATACTCACGCCCTCGTACTAATGGTGTGATCGCTATCACAGTACGTGACGGAGACGAACTCCTCGAAGCAGTGATGACAAACGGTCACAGCGAGATTCTCCTTGCAGGACGTAAGGGACGTTGCTGTCGTTTCGATGAGTCAGATGCAAGAGCCCTTGGTAGAACAGCTTCCGGAGTTCGTGGCATAAATATTGATGAGGATGATGAAGTTGTCGGTATGATTACATACGATCCTACCGCTGAAGATGCAGGAGCACACAGCATTCTCGTTGTCAGCGAGCATGGATATGGCAAGCGTACTGATTTTGAAGAGTACCGTAAGACAAGCCGAGGAGGCAAGGGTGTCAAGACATTGAACATCACAGAAAAGACAGGTGCTCTTGTCGCAATCAAGAATGTTACGGATGAGAATGACCTCATGATCATCAATCGTTCGGGTCTCACTATCAGAATGGCTGTTTCAGGCATCAAGGTGGCAGGTCGTGCAACACAGGGTGTACGCCTGATCAATATCAAGGACGGTGACTCTATTGCGGCTGTTTCTGCAGTGAACAAGTCTGAGGAGGAGGCTCCAGAGCAGAATCCTGAGCAGCCTGTTGAACAGACCCCGGAACAGACAAATGAATAATAATTAACTTAATACCAAAACATTATGAAAAGAATTTTGATCGCATTGGCACTGCTTGTAGCAGTTCAGGTGGCTGATGCACAGGTAAAGTCTCCAGCAGCAGCATCAAAGGCTGTGACAAGTGCTGAGGCTGCATCAAAGGATGCTAAGAAGGCAGCAAAGGTTGCTACATGGGTTAAACTTGCTCAGGCATACATGGATGCATATAATTCACCAGCTGGAAATGCATGGATTGGCGCAACAGCTCAGGAGCTTTCTCTTCTTATGGGTTCTGAGAAGCCGGTTTCAGAGACTCAGGTCGAGCTTAATGGAACACCATACCTTAAGGTGGCGTACTCAAACAAGGATTTCTACTTTGGTCAGGATTTGAAGCTTGCAATGATTATTGTTACTCAGCCAGTTGTTGAGGATGCGCTTGCAAAGGCATTCGAGGCATGGAAGAAGGCATATGAGGTTGATGTTAAGCAGAGCAAGGTGAAGGATATCAACGCAGGCCTTGCAGCTATCACTCAGAAGTATATCGGTGATGCATACAATGCATACCAGTTCGGTGACCTTGCTAAGGCAAGCCAGCTTTTCGCTGCGGCTGCTGAGGTTTCTGCAACAGCTCCATATTCAAACCTTGACAAGGATGCTCTCTATAACGCTGGTTTCACAGCTTGGATGGCAAAGGATTATGCAAATGCAAAGAAGTATTTCGATGAGTGCGTTGCCAACGAGTACTACTATGATGATGGTGAGGTTTTCGCTAAGCTCGCTGACATCCACAAGAATCTTGGCAACGGCGAGGAGGTAGTTAAGGTTCTCGAGGAAGGTTTCTCTAAGTTCCCACAGAGCCAGAGCATCCTCATCGGTCTTATCAACTACTACCTTGAGAACAAGCAGGATCCTGCAAGACTCTTCGAGCTTATCGACCTTGCAAAGCAGAACGAGCCAAACAATGCTTCACTTTACTATGTAGAGGGTAACATCAACAAGGAGCTCGGAAAGAATGAGGAGGCGATTGCAGCATACTACAAGTGTGCGGACATCAACCCTGAGTATGAGTTCGGTTACATCGGTGCAGGTATTCTTTACTATGAGCTTGCTGTAAAGCTTTCAGAGGAGGCTTCAAACGAGTTTGACGACGCTAAGTATAACGCACTCGTAGAGCAGTTCGAGAAGGCACTCATGGATGCGATCGATCCATTCGAGAAGGCATTTGAGACAACTAAGGATGAGAACCTCAAGGTGAGCATCGCTGAGTACCTCAAGAATATCTACTATCGTTTCTACTCAAAGGGAGCTGAGTACGAGGCTGGTTACAACAAGTACGATCAGATCGTAAAGGGAGCTAACTAATAGCATCCTGACACTATAAAAAATCAGGGCTGCAGCTGCAGCCCTTATTTTTTTATTGTTCTACCTTATCGAAAGCCTTTACTATTTTCGTAACGAGCGGGTGTCTGACTATGTCTTCGTTGCGGAAGGTTATGGTCTTTATGCCCTTGATATCCTTTGTCAGTTCAATGCCTTTCAGCAGTCCTGAGTCCCGTTTGTTAGGAAGGTCGATCTGGCTTGCGTCTCCAGTGACGATGAATTTGGCATCGCATCCCATACGGGTCAGGAACATCTTGAGCTGTCCCAAGTTGGTGTTCTGGGCTTCGTCCAGAATCACGCATGCACGGTCCAGGGTGCGGCCTCGCATGTATGCAAGGGGGGCGATCTGGATTGTGCCTTCGGTCATGAACTCCTGCAGTCTCTTTGCCGGTATCATGTCACCGAGAGCATCGTAAAGCGGCTGGAGGTATGGATCCAGCTTGTCTTTTAAGTCTCCAGGCAGGAATCCGAGTCTTTCGCCAGCCTCAACTGCCGGTCTTGTGAGGATGATTCTTTTGATTTCCCTGTTCTTTAACGCCCTGACAGCCAATGCGATGGCAATATATGTCTTTCCCGTTCCTGCTGGGCCTACAGCAAATATCAGGTCGTTGTCAAAATAGGCTTTCACCATCTCCTCCTGGGTACGGTTTCTTGCCTTAATCGGCTTGCCGTCGTTGCCGTGTACGATCACAGCGTCTCCGCGAAGCTTGTATCTGTCAGGAGCGGCGTCTCCATCAAAAATGTCCTCGACATCATATGGTGTCAGGTTCATCTTGTGCTGCCTTCTGGCGATAAGCATCGAGAGCTTTGATTTGAACCTGACGATGTCTTCTGCACTTCCCTCGAGAATGATTTCATTCCCTCTCGCTACTACTTTCATCTCCGGAAAGTAGCTGCATAGTGCCTCGAGATTTTTATTTGCCGGACCGTATATCTCTATAGGATCGATAGCTTCAAGTCTGATAGTGTCTTTATTCATTATATGTGTCTGATTTCTTGATTCTGTTATATGTGCTTACCATTTTTTCGTAGTCCCATTTTCCGTGCCATTCTTCTTTTCTGTCCAGGTACTCTTCAACAGGGATGACTGTGTATGAGTCGTTGAAACCTCCTGGAAGTGAGCACCAAAGGTAGGTGAATGTGATCGGCAGCATGTAGCTGTCTCCGTAGTGGTCTCGTACAATCCTGATTGTTGCAAGAAGTTCCAGCTGTGTGTTTTTGGCACTCATGTTTGAAACGGCGTTTCCAAGTGAGTAAACGACAGGAACTCCCTTTACCGTCTGTATGTCTTGTATCACATGAGGGTGAGATCCGATAACGACGTCGGCTCCTAAGTCGGACATCAGGCCGGCCAGCTGTTCCTGCGCCTTTGAGTGCTTAAGCGTGTACTCCGTACCCCAATGCGGGAGTGCTATGATGTGGTCCGCCTCTGCTTCCTTTGCCGTTGTGAAGGCTTCTTCAAATGATTCCTTATTATTGATGTAGTTGGTCCTGGGCCATTTGTTTCCGCAGCTTTGATTGGTGCCATAGGTGAAATTAATCAAGGCAATCGTGACTCCTTTCACGCGTATTAACAGGGGAGTGGTCTGTTCTAATTCCTCTTGAGATCCGGCTAAGCCTGTAAACCATATGTTTCTGTCTGTCTGGAGGTTGCGGTACTTCTCCAAGGTCCTTTTTGCTCCTGCTGCCGATTTATCAAAGATATGGTTGTTAGCAGCGAGGAAAACATCGAAGCCGCAGTCTGCCAGATATTCTATAAATCCGTCCGGAGCAGAGAAGTTGGGGTATCCTGTGTAGGGCTTCCCCCCTAGGGTGAATTCCATATTGCCGATTGCAAGGTCGGCTCCCTTTATCTCGTCTTCAATGAGGTGGAAGAAGGATGAAAAATCGTATTCTGAGCCTCCTCTGTGCGTGTTTTCTATCTGCTTGGCATGCATCATTATGTCACCCACTATGCGGATCTCGATTGTGTCCTGCTTGAATAATGGGGTGGGATTATACCATGGAATCTTCCAGGATTCCGGAAATGACAAAGTCTGTGCAGATGCACTCATGCATCCAGATGCGGTGAGAAAAATTGCACAGATGAGAATCCGGATTATGCGTGATATTGCGTTATGCAAAATAAAATGCTGTTTAGGTCTGCAAATATATCACTTTTATTTTGTCTCAGACTATTAATTCGTTAAATTTGCACGAATGTGCATTATTGTGAAGTTATGAAAAGATCTTATTTACTCTCTCTTCTTGCCGTGATGTTAATGGTGTCAGGATGTGATTTTTTCCGTAAGGTTGCGGGACGTCCTACTTCGGCAGACCTTCAGGCTAAAAAGACCGAGATAACATATGCGGAGACTCAGAAAGCGGAGCATGCAAGAGAACAGGCCAGACTTGATTCTCTTGAAGCTGTTGCCAGGAAGGAAAGGGAAGCCAGGGAAATGGCTGAGCGCGATTCATTGGCTGCATGCCAGACATTGAAGGAGAAGGGATGTCAGATTTATGACCTGAAGAGCCTCAAGGGTTTGTCCTCAGGAGAACTTAGTCACAGGTATTATCTGATAGTAGGCTCGTTCAAGGAAGGAGCCAATGCTGATAAGTTCATTTCTAAAGTGGCTAAGGACTCGTTGATGCAGCCGGTCAAAGTGAAGTTCCGCACCGGAATGGTAGCTGTCGGTGTCTGCCCACGAAATAAAATAGCGGATATGCCTACTGTGGTTGAACAGGTGAGGACAAAGACATTCTGTCCTAAGGATGCATGGATACTCGTGAATAAACAGTAGTATGAAGTTATATAGATTCCTGATATCAACCGTGACATTGATGGTGGCGTATGTGGCTGGTGCTCAGATAAGGACCGGCGCGTACGGAGACCTATATGACAGTGAGACAGTCTCTGCCTTCAAGAGTCATGTGCGTGAACTCTCATCAGCCATGCTTGAAGGTCGAAAGGCTGGTTCTGAGGGTGAAAAACTTGCTGCTGAATATGTTGAGGGAGTGTTTGCCGCTTGTGATGTAGACCTTCTCAGCCCTTCTGGGGGAGAACTGTTCGGCATCAAGAAGGAAAACGGTGACACATTGACCTCACGCAATGTTGTCGGCTTTGTTCAAGGATATGACAAGTCACTCAGAGACAGATATATCGTTGTCGCAGCCAGATTGGATAATATGGGTACGCAGACCATGACGATAGACGGACGTCCGTATGAGAAGATATTCTATGGTGCAAACGGAAATGCTTCCGGTCTGGCTATGATGATGGAACTTGCCGGAAGAATCAAGACCAATGAAGTGCTCTTCCGCCGCTCTGTGCTTTTTGTCGCTCTGGGGGCCTCATCTGAAACTTATGCGGGTGCATGGTATTTCCTCAACCGTTCTTTTGCAGATGTGGAGAATATCGATGCAATGATAAACCTGGATATGCTGGGAACAGGACACGGCGGTTTTTATGCATTCACTTCTTCCAATGCAGACCTGAACTCACTGATCCGTACTCTCTCTGGAGAACTTCATCCAATCAAGCCTGAAATAGTGTCGACCGAGCCTTATCCGTCTGACCACAGGTCTTTTTATGCTCAGGAGATTCCTTCGGTTTTCTTCACAACTGGAAAATATCCGGAGCATAACACAGAGAAGGATACGCAGTCTATTATAGACTACGAAATGATGGAGCGCGAGCTGGAATATATATATAATTTCACTTTGGCTTTGGCCAATGACCCGGACGCTCCGATGTTCTTCCCGGATAAGGTGAAGGGAAACAGTACCAAGGCTGATGGCGTGGTGTCGTATTATGACTGTGACCAGCAGCCGACTTTCCTTGGAAGTCCGGATCCGCGCAAGTTCCTTGAGCAGTGGGTGTATCAATACCTGAAATATCCTGCTGAGGCGGTACGCGATGGAGTACAAGGACGCGTCATGGTTGAGTTTGTCATCAATAAGGATGGCAAAGTGTCAGATGTCAGAGTGCAGAGGGGAGTGTCTGAGGAGTTGGATGCGGAGGCCGTAAAGGTTATTGCCGCCTCTCCAAAATGGAAGCCTGCAAAGGTGAATGGTGAGAAAGTGCGCTGCAGCATGACCATTCCGGTGGAGTTCAGACTGGAGAAGAAGAGTGGTAAACCAAGTTTTGGAATAAAAAAATAAGAAACACATATTTATATGGATTACAATTTTAAAGAAATTGAGCGTAAATGGCAGGCATATTGGGCTGCCAATGAAACTTTCAAGGCGGAGATAGACAATTCGAAGCCTAAATATTATGTCCTTGACATGTTCCCGTATCCGTCTGGCGCGGGTCTTCACGTAGGACATCCTCTCGGATACATCGCAAGCGATATATACAGCCGTTACAAGAGACTTTGTGGCTTCAATGTGCTTCACCCTATGGGCTATGACGCATTCGGACTTCCAGCAGAGCAGTATGCCATCCAGACCGGTCAGCATCCGGCAGTGACTACAGAGAAGAACATCGCCCGCTACCGTGAGCAGATGGATAGAATCGGTTTCTCATACGACTGGTCACGTGAGATCCGTACATGCGATCCAGAGTACTACAAGTGGACTCAGTGGGCATTCATCCAGATGTTCGAGAGCTGGTATGACAATGTTGCTCAGAAGGCTCGTCCTATCGCTGAGCTCGAGGCTGCTTTCGCTCAAGGCGGAAGTGCTGCTGTAGATGCTGCATGTGGTGATGTTGAGGCATTTACTGCTGAGCAGTGGAATGCGTTCTCAGAGAAGGAGAAGGCTGCAGTCCTCATGCAGTATCGTATTGCCTATCAGGGAGAGACAGCAGTGAACTGGTGTCCTGCTCTCGGAACAGTTCTCGCGAATGATGAGGTCAAGGAAGGCTACTCCGTACGTGGCGGTCACCCTGTAGAACAGAAGAAGATGACTCAGTGGCAGCTTCGCGTTTCTGCGTATGCAGGTCGTCTCCTTGAGGATCTCGAGACTCTTGACTGGACAGATTCCCTCAAGGACATGCAGCGCAACTGGATCGGAAAGAGCCAGGGTGCCGAGATGAACTTCAAGGTGTCGAACGGCGAGCAGGAGTACGATATGACTATCTTCACAACTCGTGCAGACACAGTGTTCGGCGTTACTTTCATGGTGCTTGCGCCTGAGAGCGAGTGGGTGGAGAAGCTGACTACACCTGAGCAGAAGGCTGCAGTCGAGGAGTACCTTGCCATGGCAAAGAAGAAGACCGAGCGTGAGAGAATGATGGAGGCCCGCAAGGTGACAGGTGTCTTCTCAGGCTCATACGCCGTAAATCCTCTTACCGGTGAGAAGGTTCCGGTGTGGATCGGAGAGTATGTACTTGCCGGTTATGGTACAGGTGCCATCATGGCGGTTCCTGCTCACGACAGCCGTGACTATGCATTTGCAAAGACTTTCAACCTTCCTATTATTCCTCTTATCGAGGGCTGCGACGTAAGCGAGTCGAGCTTCGATGCTAAGGAGGGCATCATGTGCAACTCCGGTTTCCTCAATGGTCTGACTGTAAAGGAAGCTATCCCTGCGGCTATCGACTATGTAGAGAAGCATGGCATCGGCCATAGAAAGGTAAACTATCGTCTTCGTGATGCGATCTTCTCTCGTCAGAGATATTGGGGCGAGCCGTTCCCTATGTACTTCAAGGATGGTGTCGCTACTCCAATGAGCCTTGACAAGCTTCCGCTTCAGCTTCCTGAAGTGGACAAGTTCCTTCCTACGGAAACAGGCGAACCACCGCTTGGACGCGCGACAGATTGGACTATCGACGGCTATCCTATCGAGCTCAGCACAATGCCAGGCTTCGCAGGCAGCAGCGCATACTACCTCCGCTATATGGATCCGCACAACAGCGAGGCCCTTGTAAGTCGTGAGGCTGACGAGTACTGGCAGGATGTAGACCTTTATATCGGTGGAACAGAGCATGCTACAGGTCACCTCATCTACTCACGTTGCTGGAATAAGTTGCTCTTCGACCTCGGCTACGTATGCAAGAACGAACCGTTCAAGAAGCTTATCAACCAGGGTATGATCCAGGGCCGTTCGAACTTCGTTTACCGTATCATCGGAACAAATACATTTGTGTCACTCGGTCTTAAGGACCAGTATGAGACAACTGAGATCCATGTTGATGTGAACATTGTCCGCAACGACCGTCTTGATCTCGAGGCATTCAAGGCATGGATGCCGGAGTTCGCTACAGCAGAGTTCATCCTCGAGGATGGTGAGTACATCTGCGGATGGGCTGTAGAGAAGATGTCGAAGTCAATGTTCAACGTGGTGAACCCAGACCTTATCTGCGACACATATGGCGCTGATACACTTCGTCTTTATGAGATGTTCCTCGGCCCTCTCGAGCAGTCTAAGCCATGGGACACAAAGGGTATCGACGGAGTTAACCGCTTCATCAAGAAGGTATGGAGACTCTTCTACGACCGTGACGGCTTTATCGTGACTGACGAAAAGGCAACACCGGAAGAACTCAAGGCTCTTCACAAGCTCATCGGCAAGGTGCGCACAGATATCGAGGCGTTCTCGTTCAACACTGCAGTCAGCGCATTCATGATCGCTGTCAACGAACTAACAGACCTCAAGTGCAGCAAGCGTGAGATCCTTGAGCAGCTCATTGTCCTCCTCTCACCATTTGCTCCACACGTAACTGAGGAACTCTGGGAGGCTCTCGGACACAAGGAGAGCATCACTTTCGCTGCCTTCCCTGAATATGTCGAGGCATACACAATCGAGAACAACTGCACCTATGCAGTATCGTTCAACGGAAAGACCCGTTTCACAGTAGAGCTTCCGCTCGATATGTCTCGCGAGGATGTTGATGCGCATGTACGTGGACTTGATCAGACAGCCAAGTACGTGGGCGAGGGAAATATCGTGAAGGTGATTGTCGTACCTGGAAAGATTGTAAACATTGTGGTAAAATAAACCTACTGCATAACCATAACCTATGAAACAAAACAAAATTCTGGCAACGCTTTGGGATTATTTCCTGATGACGGTCGGTGCTGTAATATTCTGTATGGCATGGACTTCCATAATTATCCCTACTGGTTTGACCAGCGGCGGACTTACCGGACTCAGTACTATTATTGAGTATGCGACAGGAGGCGCCATACCTATGGGTGTGCCTTATTGGATCATCAATATCGGTCTTCTTGTAATCGGATTCCTCTCATTGGGAAGGGCCTTCGGTATAAAGACCATATATGTGATAATCCTGACATCCGTTCTGTTCAATGTTCTGCCTCAGTTCCCTGAACTTGAATACCATGGTTTTCAGGAGGGTGATAAACTGGTCGGCGCATTGCTTGGTGCTGCCCTTGAATCTGTAGGTCTTGGACTTGTTCTCCTGCGTGGAGGAAGTTCTGGAGGTACCGACATCATCGCGATGATGATCAACAAGTATTGGCCGGTGTCACCTGGCAGGGTATATCTTTATACTGATGTTCTGATCATCGCGTCATTGTTCCTGATTCCTGGTACGGAATTGATTGATGTGGTCTATGCATATATAATCATGCTCGGCTTCTCGTTCGGTATCGACTTCGTTCTTCTCGGTAACAAGTCCTCTGTCCAGATTCTGGTATTCTCGCAGCATTATGAGAAGATTGCAGATCATATCATCAATGACGTTCATAGGGGAGTGACAGCGCTTCAATCAGTGGGATGGTACTCTCAGAAAGAAAGCAAGGTGCTTTTGATAGTTTCTAGAAAACATCAGATGAATGAAGTCATTAAGGAGATAAGAAACATCGATCCTAAGGCCTTTGTTTCTGTGTCCACCGCGATGAGCGTGTATGGCGAGGGCTTTGAGGAAGTCAAGACAGGATATAAAAAGGATAAAAAGAAAGAGGAATAATTTATATGGCAAGGACAATATTGAAAAGTTCCGCAGGAACAATATTTAAGGAGTATCTCCTGATTACTTTGGGTCTTACCTTGTATGCATTGGGTTGGGCATTGTTCCTTACCCCTAACAGCATGCTTGGTGGTGGTGTCACAGGTTTTTCTGCGCTGTTGCAGTATGTTACGAACGGTGCCATACCACTTTCCGTGACATACTTTGTCATGAATATCCTCCTGCTGATAATTGGAACAAAGATACTTGGAACTGGTTTTGGAGCCAAGACGATCTATGCCATCATAATGACTTCCATTATGCTGGAGCTGACTCAAAGGTTCATCCCTGTTGAGTTTACAACATATTTTGCAAACCAGGGTGAGATTGTGTGCGCTATCCTTGGCGGTATCATGGCCGGTGTCGGTATCGGTCTGTCAATGTCTCAGGGTGGCAGTACAGGTGGTACTGATATCATCGCTCTTGTGTGGTGTAAGTTCAAGCCTGCCTCTCCAGGTAAGATAATCTTGATCATTGATGTGATGATCATTCTGTCGTCTTTGTTCCTTCCAGTCAAGGATGCAGCTGGAGAACTTTTGGAACCAGCTCCAAAGGTTGCGCTCGTGATATTTGGTCTTATGCAGGTTGCGGTATGCGGCTATGCAATCGATATGTATATTTCGGGATCAAAACAGTCAGTCCAGGTGTTCATCTTTACCAAGAAGGTCCAGGAGATGGCCGATGCCATTGCTTTCGATATGAAGAGGGGTGTGACAGTCCTTCCGGCAAAGGGATGGTACTCGAAGGAAGACAAGGAAGTGATCATGGTCGTGACTAGAAAGACAGATCTTAACCTTCTTCTTCGCTATGTCAAGAGCATTGATCCGGAGGCGTTCCTGTCTGTTTCCACTGTCATGGGAGTTTACGGTCAGGGCTTTGATACCATAAAAGTGAAGGCAAAGAAGTAAATTTGTTTAAAAAAAAGAAAAAATTTAAAAAAAAAGAAAAATGTGACGAAAGTCCCCCTCTCAGAGTGGTCTGGGAGGGGGACTTTGTATATTTTTGTCAATTGAAAACTTATGTGTATGGAACATTTTACAGCAGCAATAATTCTAATGATGGCGCTTTCTGTGGCGACGTTTCAGGTAATCCGCAATCTCAAGTATAAGGAACTTGCAGAGCGCAGGCATAGACTTGCAGCCCTCCTTCTGTATATGGAGGCTGGTTTGGTCGTATGTGATCTGAGTTGCGGAGGTTTATGTCTGGGATTGCGTCTTGTTATCGATGTAATGTTGGTGATGGTGCCTCTTTCAGTTCTGTCATCCTCACTATGGAGCACGTCTCAAATGATGAAAGTCGTGTATGTTGCGGAAGCGTTCATGATGCTGGCCTCTATGTATTATCTCCTATGTCTGTCAGAGCTGGCGCATTTACCTTCCCAGGCAGTTTACGTCTGGGTCATTATTTTCCTTGCTGTGACAAATGGCTTACTGTTTTTCTCGGGAATATGGTTCCGCATTCGTGAAGTTAGAGCGGTGATGCAGTCCGGTACAGTATGGGCCGGCGTCTCCTTTACAGTCGAATCCGTATATATACTGATCATCCTGAGTGAAATAATGCTGCTTCTGGCACTGGTCGGACTCTCTCCGTACCTGCATTGTGCCGTTGCCCTGTTGCTTGGCGGCGCGATGTCAGGTTATGCTCTCCGCATAGCAGGGGATTCACTCTTCGTGTTGATGAAACGGCATGAACGAACGATAATCGAGTCGATGAAGATATCTCCTGTTGAGGTTGCCGGTAATGGAGCGGACGATATATATAAGGATATATATGAAAGGGTCCTGGAATATTTTGAGCAGGACAAGCCGTTCCTTAACGGGGATCTGACCATAAATGACATAGTTGCCGTTGTCTTTACCAACAAGCTTTATATCTCCAGGGCCATAAGCCAGCATACCGGACGCAATTTTTGCCAGTTCGTGAACTATCATAGGGTGATGTATTCGGTTGACTGCTTCAGGAAAAACCCGGATCTCAAAGTTACAGAGCTGTGGTCGATGTGCGGATTCAATACGATAGTGTCATATAATATGGCATTCAAGCTCTTCATGGGTGAAAATCCAAGTGACTGGTGCAGAAAAGAAAGGATAAGAATATTCAGAAGACCAAAATAAGTTGCGGAATCCTTTTGGGAAGATTATCTTTGCGTCGGATTGAAAATTTAAACAAACAGATATATGGCAGACGAGAAGATTATTTTTTCGATGAATGGTGTAGGCAAGATCCTGCCTCACAACAACAGAGTGATCCTGAAGGATATCTATCTTTCATTCTTCTATGGTGCAAAGATCGGTATCGTGGGTCTGAATGGTTCTGGTAAGTCGACCTTGATGAAGATCATCGCCGGTATTGAGAAGGGATACCAGGGTGAGGTCGTATGGGCACCTGGCTATTCTGTGGGCTATCTTGAGCAGGAGCCTCAGATGGATCCTGACAAGACAGTTATCGAGGTCGTTCAGGAGGGCGTGCAGGAGATCATGGATGTCCTCAAGGAGTATGAGGAAGTGAACATGAAGTTCTGCGAGCCGATGTCTGACGATGAGATGGCTGCTCTTATCGAGCGTCAGGGCGGGCTCACCGAGAAGATCGAGCACTGCGGCGGATGGGAGATCGATTCGAAGCTTGAAAGAGCTATGGATGCGCTCCAGTGCCCTCCTTCAGATGCCAAGGTCAGCACACTCTCAGGTGGTGAGAGACGTCGTGTGGCACTTTGCCGCCTTCTGCTCCGTCAGCCTGACGTGCTCCTCCTCGACGAGCCTACCAACCACCTCGATACCGAGAGTATCCAGTGGCTCGAGGCACACCTTCAGCAGTACAAGGGTACAGTTATCGCCGTTACCCACGACCGTTACTTCCTTGACAATGTAGCAGGATGGATTCTTGAGCTCGACAGAGGTGAGGGTATTCCATGGAAGGGCAACTACTCTTCATGGCTAGACCAGAAGAGCACACGTCTTGCTCAGGAGGAGAAGCAGGAGAGCAAGCGCCGCAAGGCCCTCGAAAGAGAGCTCGAGTGGGTGCGCATGGCTCCTAAGGCACGTCACGCAAAGTCTAAGGCCCGTCTGGGTGCTTACGAGAAGCTTGCTGCTGACGACGGACGCGAGAAGGAGGCTGCTCTTGAGATCTTCATCCCTAACGGACCAAGACTCGGAAACAAGGTCATCGAGTTCAAGAATGTTTCAAAAGCATACGGTGATAAGCTTCTTTACGAAAACCTCAACTTCGTGCTTCCGCCTGCAGGTATCGTCGGTATCATAGGTCCTAACGGTGCCGGTAAGACAACTCTCTTCCGTCTGATCATGGGACTTGACAAGCCTGACACTGGTGAGATCACTATCGGAGAGACAGTGAAGCTTGCATACGTCGATCAGCAGCACAGAAGCATCGATCCTGAGAAGACAGTATATGAGACAATCGCTGAGAACTCAGAGTTCGTGAAGCTCGGCAAGAGGGAAGTGAACGCACGTGCATACGTCTCACGCTTCAACTTCTCGAGAGCAGATCAGGAGAAGCTCTGCGGTATCCTCTCTGGTGGTGAGAGAAACCGTCTGCACCTTGCCCTTACTCTCAAGGACGAAGGAAACGTGCTTCTTCTCGACGAGCCTACCAACGACGTTGACGTAAACACAATCCGTGCGCTTGAGGAAGGTCTCGAGAACTTCGCAGGTTGTGCAGTCGTTATCTCACACGACCGTTGGTTCCTCGACCGTATCGCGACCCATATCCTTGCATTCGAGGGCGATTCTCAGGTATACTTCTTTGAGGGAACATACTCTGAGTACGAGGAGAACAAGAAACGCCGCCTCGGCAACGAAGAGCCTAAGCGCTTCAAGTACAAGAAGCTCATGGAAGAGTAATAAACGTCTCTTGATAAACAAAAAAAGGTGGGAAGCTAATCAAGCTTCCCACCTTTTTCATCGTAAAATTCATTCTGCAGGACTGTGAAGTCGGTTGTTTCGACAACTTCAATCTTACATCCGTACTTTTTCTGCCATTTCTTCACAATGGAAGAGAAGATGCCTCGTGTCAGATATGAGCCGAGGATCGGGTTGACCTTGAGGGTCAGTCTGGTGATCTTCTTCTCGTTCACGTAGTAGGCGAGCCTTCTTTCGATAGCCTCGTCGATCACGACACTTGACGATATCTTTCCGGTGCCGTTGCAGACCGGACACACCTCCATGGTGTTGATCTCGGTTGCCGGGCGAACCCTCTGCCTGGTGATCTGCATGAGTCCGAACTTGGTCAGAGGAAGCACATTGTGCTTGGCTCTGTCAGACTCCATCAGCTCGACCATCTTCTTGTAGAGTGCATTCTTGTGATCGTTGGTCTCCATGTCGATGAAGCCAACGATCACGATGCCTCCCATGTCTCTGAGTCGGAGCTGGCGCGCTATCTCCTCGGCAGCATAGCAGTTGACGTCGAATGTATTCTGCTCCTGCTCCTTGTTCTTGGAGCGAGTTCCGCTGTTTACATCAATGACGTGCAATGCTTCTGTGTGCTCGATCACAAGGTATGCTCCCTGCTTGATAGGTACCACCTTTCCGAAAGAACTCTTGATCTGTCTCGTTACTTCGAAGTGGTCAAAGATCGGTGCCTTGTCTTTGTATAGCTTCACGATCTTCTCCTGCTCCGGTGAGATCAGCGAGATGTACTTGCGGGTCTCCTCGTAGATCGTCTCGTTGTTTACATAGATGTTGGTGAACGAGTCGTTGAGGAGGTCCCTGAGGATTGTGGTGGTCTTGCTGTATTCAGTGAACAGCAGTTGCACTGCCTTGGATTTTGCCAGTTTCTTCCATGAGTCTTCCCATTTTTCTACCAGCGACATTGCTTCTGCATCAAGTACAGCAGCGTTTTTGCCTTCAGCTGCGGTGCGGATGATCGCTCCGTAGTTCTTCGGGAGGATGCTCTTGACAAGTGTCTCAAGTCTTCTCTTCTCTTCCTTTGAAGAGATCTTCTGGGATACGCTCACCTTCTCGGCGAAGGGGAGCAGTACGATGTTTCTTCCTGCCAATGAAATTTCTGCAGTCAGTCTTGATCCTTTGGTCGAGATCGGTTCCTTTACGATCTGGACGATGATCATCTGTCCGGGTGAAAGCACATTCTCGATGCGTCCCTCCTTTTCGAGGATCTTGCCTGGCTTGATGTGCTTGTACATTCCCTTTGCATCTGTGTTGGGATTGATTCTCTTGACAAATTCGTCAAAGGCTTCAAAGTAAAGTCCCAGATCCAGATAGTGGACAAATGCCTCCTTCTCGTCTCCGATGTCGACAAAGGCAGCGTTCAGGGATGGAAGAATCTTCTTCACTTTTCCGAGGTATACGTCACCTACGGAAAAACTGTGACCCTGGCTTGACTCTTTGTTCAGCTCGATGAGCTTGTGGTTCTCCATCAAGGCTATCGAGACTTCTGTTGAACTTACGTCAACAATCAGATCTTTTACAGACTCCATCAGGAATTTCAGTGATAAGAACTTTGTGTGGTGCCCCTTGGGGCTTTCAAAACTAAAGAGGCCGACCCACCAGGCCAGCCTCTCTTTAGCAGACTGCTAAAATGGCAGACACTGCGCGAAGATTACTTTCTCTTCTTGTGTCTGTTCTTGCGAAGACGCTTCTTACGCTTGTGCGTTGCCATCTTGTGCCTTTTATGCTTCTTTCCGTTTGGCATAATTAAAAGCGTTTAATTATTATTGTTATTAAAAATTATTTTACCTCGTTAACAAAGACCTTAGCTGGCTTGAATGCTGGAATGTTGTGAGCTGGAATGGTCATTGTTGTGTTCTTAGTGATGTTTCTTGCAGCCTTCTCAGCTCTGTGCTTGATGATGAAGCTACCGAATCCGCGGAGATATACTGGGTTGCCCTTTGCGAGTGAGTTCTTTACGCTCTCCATGAAAGACTCAACAACAATCTGAACTGTAGCCTTCTCAATACCTGTTGCTTTTGCAACTTCGTTTACGATTTCTGCCTTAGTCATAACTATTTTTCTTTTAATTCAATTACTTATTAGCGATTTAGCTCGCAAAATTAGAGTTATTTTTTCAATTAAACAAATAAGATTTGGAAAATGACATAAAATTCTCTGGCACAGAGATTGACCATATATATATTGTTATTATTTTTGTGACAAAGTATGACATTTTGTCAGTGTTGTGTCGTGTACGACTGCATAATTGAATATTAAGGAAAGAAAAATAGAATATATGAAGGAAATTTTTAACGACATTTTATCTGCTGCCGGTGCTGAGGTTAGCATAATCCCTGTTGTGCAGGGGGAAGGGATGATGAAGATTGACAATGCGCAGCTGCCGGATTCTCTACCTATCCTGGCTTTGAGAAATGCCGTGCTTTTCCCTGGTACAGTTTTCCCGATAACAATCGGTAGGGAAAAGTCAATGAGACTTATCGAGGATGCCGAGAGGACAAACTCCTTTATCGGTGCCGTGCCGCAGAATGATCTATCTGTTGAAGAACCTCGCAAGGAAGACCTGTACCCGTATGGAACCGTAGCTAAGATCGTCAAGACTCTGGAAATGCCGGATGGTACCATAACTGCAATTCTTCAGGGATTCAAGCGTTTTGAGGTTGAATCAGTCTTTGATTATGAACCGTATATGCTTGGCCGTGTGCGTTATCTTGACGATATCGTGCCTGAGGACGATGCAAAGATCAAGGTCATTTCCGATACACTCAAAGAGAAGGCAACATCTATTATCCGCTCCTCGTCTTTTGTCCCAAGAGAGGCTGTCGGAGCCCTCAAGGGTATAGACAGCTTTGAGTTCCTGGTGAACTTCATCGCGACCACCATCGAGGTTGAGAATTATATGGATAAGGTGGAGCTGCTCCAGTACGGTGATCTTCGTGCCCGTGCGATGAAACTGCTTTCGGTACTTGATACACAGGTGGAACTTCAGAAGATAAAGCAGGAGATCAATCAGAAGGTGAAGTCCGAGATCGATCAGCAGCAGAGAGAGTATTTCCTGAACAATCAGCTCAAGACCATCCAGGAAGAACTTGGTATGGATGATGTGGAGGAGTTTGCTCAGCTTCGTGCGCGTGCAGAGGAAAAGCTCTGGCCTGCATCAGTTCAGCAGATATTTGACAAGGAAATAGCTAAGCTCGAGAGATACAATCCAAGCTCTCCGGACTACAGCATCCAGTATAACTATATCCAGTTCATGCTTGATCTTCCGTGGGGTGAGATGACAAATGACAACCTTGATCTCAAGCATGCCCAGAAGGTTCTTGATGAGGATCATTACGGTCTCGAGCAGGTGAAGGAAAGAATCATAGAGTATCTGGCTGTTCTCAAGCTCAAGGGTGACATGAAGTCTCCTATCCTCTGTCTCTATGGCCCTCCGGGTGTGGGTAAGACCAGCCTGGGAAAGTCTGTGGCGAGGGCTTTGGGCCGTAAGTATGTGCGCATCGCCCTTGGTGGTGTACATGATGAGTCGGAGATCCGCGGCCACAGAAAGACATACGTAGGAGCGCTTCCGGGACGTATACTCAATGGTATCAACCGTGCAGGCACATCCAATCCGGTGATTGTGCTCGATGAGGTGGATAAACTTACCAAGGACATGAAGGGAGATCCATCGTCAGCTCTTCTTGAAGCGCTTGACCCAGAACAGAATACAGCATTCCATGATAACTATCTGGACATTGACTACGATCTGTCTAATGTGCTCTTTATAACTACAGCCAACAATATCGAGAACATCCAGCCGGCCCTCAAGGACCGTATGGAGATGATCAATGTCAGCGGATACCTTGCGGAGGAAAAATATGAGATAGCCAAGAATTATCTCCTTCCAAAGCAGCTGGAGGAGCATGGACTTGACAAGTCACAGCTGAAGATTGACAAGATGACGATGACTAAGATAATCGACGAGTATACCCATGAGTCAGGAGTGCGTGGTCTTGAGAAGCAGATTGCGAAGATCGCACGCGTGACTGCCAAGAAGATTGCTCTTGAGCAGGACCGTCCGACCACTATAAAGAAGGAGTTGCTGCGTGAGTACCTCGGTCTTCCGATCAACTCTCACGACAAACAGAAGGGAAATGAGGCTCCTGGTGTGGTTACAGGCCTTGCGTGGACAGCAATGGGAGGTGAGATCCTCTTCATTGAAAGTTCAGTCAGCAAGGGCAAGGGTGTTCTCTCAATGACCGGAAACCTCGGTGATGTGATGAAGGAGTCAGCTCAGATAGCCTACCAGTATATCAAGGCTCATCCGGAGCTGACGGGCATGTCTTACGATGAGTTTGCCGAGAAGGATATTCATGTACATGTACCGGAGGGGGCGGTTCCTAAGGATGGACCGTCAGCAGGTATCACCATGGTAAGCTCGATGGTGTCGGCATTCAGAGGACAGAAGGTGAAGAGCGGAATTGCGATGACCGGTGAGATGACCCTCAGAGGCCGTGTGCTTCCTGTTGGAGGTATCAAGGAGAAGATCCTTGCTGCAAAGAGATCCGGAATCAATACCATCATAATTTCTGAGGAAAACAGAAAAGATGTCGAGGATATCAAGGAAATGTACGTAAAAGGTCTTACCTTTGTCTATGTCAAGAACATCCAGGATGTCATAGAATCAATATTTTAATGGAAGTCAAGATAGAACAGACTTGGAAAAACGCACTTGCCGGCGAATTCGAGAAACCGTATTTCGCATCGCTGGTGCGTTTTCTTCGTGAAGAAAAGGCCGCCGGAGCAAGAATCTTTCCTCCTGGAAGCCAGATCTTCCGCGCATTTGAGCTAACCCCTGTGCCGCAGGTCAAGGTGGTGATTCTCGGACAGGATCCTTATCATGGGCCCGGTCAGGCGCATGGTCTTTCCTTTTCTGTTCCGGAAGGCGTACCTGCACCACCTTCGCTGAAAAATATCTTCAAGGAGATCGAGACAGATCTTGGAGTAAGGATGAGCGGATATCCGAACCTGGAGGGCTGGGCCCGTCAGGGAGTGCTTCTTCTGAATGCAGTTCTTACAGTCCGTTGTGCTGAAGCAGCATCGCACAGCAAGATCGGATGGCAGGAGTTTACTGATGCTGTAATCCGGTATATATCGGATCATTGCGAAGGTGTGGTCTTTATGCTTTGGGGCAATTTCGCCCGCACCAAAAGCGAACTGATCGATCATTCGCGCCACTGTGTTCTTCAGGCAGCACATCCTTCTCCGCTTGCGCGTGGAGCCTTCTTCGGGTGTAGACATTTTTCAAAGGCAAACGAATATCTGGCCGCAACTGGCCGAACAAAAATAGATTGGCAATTATGAAAAGAACAGCATTATTCCCGGGTTCCTTCGACCCGTTCACAGCCGGGCATCTCAATATATTGAAGCGTGCTCTGACGATGTTTGATGAGGTGGTTGTGGCTGTGGGAATCAACATAGGCAAAAATGGATTCTTCCCAAATGAGAAGAGACTGGAGATCATCAGGCAGGCGACTGCCGGTCTTGAAGGTGTAAGCATCATTCAATACGACAATCTCACTATCGATACATGTCGTCAGCTTGGCATCAGGCATATTGTGCGCGGCGTTCGTAATATGATAGATTTTGAGACAGAGCGTTCGATAGCGGATGCAAACAGAAAGCTCGCCCCCGAGATTGAGACCATCATTATTCCTACAGCCCAGGAGTATGCTCATATCTCGTCGACTGCAGTGCGTGATATCCTTAAGCATGGTGGCGATACTTCTCTCTTTGTGCCTGAAGGAGTGGAACTATGAAAAAGATTCTGCTGATACTTCTGTCATGCTTTGTATGTCTTTGTGTGCAGGCCCAGCAGCTTGACTCATTGACTAAGGTCGGTTTGTCTGACAAGCTCGACGAGTATTTTGATGCAATCAAGACTCTTGATGTTGACGCTCAAAAGGAAGAGGTCGACTTTCTTATAGAGGCTGCGACTGATTCGCTTGTGCGGCAGTTTGTTGCAGTCAAGGTGTATGACCACTATCTGGGTTCTCCTGTAATGGGAGCAGAGGCTGTGGCCATTCACGTATTGGACAAATGGTTCTTTGACGGTTCGGTCAGGATGTATGATGATGTGGACCTGCTTCATGCACGCATCTTTGCGGATTTCAACCGCCAGTCGCTGATAGGGGAGAAGGCTCCTCAGTTGTCTCTATACACCTATCAAGGAGAGTCCGTTTCCCTGTATGACGGCCCGTCTGGAAAGTACTCGGTCCTGTATTTTTATGATACCGGATGTGCAAAGTGCAAACTGGAAAACATCCGCCTGACGGAGGCTTTCAAAACCGAGACATATCCTATAGACTTCTATGCGGTATATGCTGGTGATAATCAGGAACAGTGGAAAGAATATCAGGACAGTAAGTTCTGTTTCGAGGGCGTTGCTATGACGCATCTGTGGGATCCGGAAATTGATTCGGACTTCCAGCGCAAGTATGGAGTCCTTCAGACTCCGAGAATGTTCCTGATATCTCCTGATGGTACTATCATTGGCAGGGGGTTGGATACTGGCGCTTTGATGCAGCTCCTGGAAATAGTGTCCGCAGAAACCGAGCTCGAATACGGAGGCGCCGAATCTGCTGAGCTTTTCGACCGGCTGCTGGGCGCAACTCCTTCCCGGCGTGAGATCACGGATGTTGCAAGGATGATAGAGGATGCTACCCTTGGTGAGGGAAATGAGTTGATGTTCAGGCAACTGACAGGTGATTATCTGTATTATCTGGCTCCTAAGACCGGCGAGGAATTCAAGGAGGGGCTGTATGCCTTCCTCGGTCCTTATATTCTGGAGAGGGATGACATCTGGAGGTCGGAAGACGACAGGATGAAGGTGGTCGGGTATGCGGAGATAATGCATGATCTGCTTTCAAAGGCTGCTCCGCAGACAACGATAGCTGACCTTAGGGTTAATGGCATATACATCAGGAAGGGGAAAGAAAAGCAATGCAGGAAAAATCTTCGTAAGCTGCGTGGCCTGGTGAACATCGTGGTATTCCATACAGAAGGATGTCATATTTGCGAGGCAGAGATCGCGCAGGCAAGGGAATTAGCAGAAACGCCAAAATTGAATGTCTTCCTTGTAAATGTGGATAAGACGATTTCAGAAAACCCTTCACTTTCAATGCATCTGTTTGACTCTTTCGATCTTTCTGCGCTGCCGTTCATATTGATGACTGACAAGAAAGGACACATAATGGCAAGGTATATTACTTTACAGAATAACAAATAATATTACAGAACTGGTATAAGATATTACAAAAACTGTATACTTTGGCGCGTCATTTGAAAAGCAGTCGTCTGTCCGTTACCGGATGGACGACTGCTTTTATATAACTATTAGTTGGTAATGCTATGACTACCTTTATTGAGGATTATCTTGTGAATCCTTCTGATGCAATAGCTAATGCACGCATCAGCGCTGACTGCCGTTTCTCTGATCTTGAATGCCAGGATGATATGATCTATAGTCAACTATCCTCCCCGGAATTCCGTCTTTACGAACAAATGACACTCTCGTGAACAAACAACAAGTTATTTCTGAAGAGAAATTTTATTGATTGCATCAGCAGGTGCAAGAACATTGTTCACGACCCAGCTCTCGGCCTTCTTGAGCTTGTACTCGCCTGTGGCGCGGATGTCAGTAGCGTTTGCACCGAACATCACCTTATATGTGCCGGCTGCGGTCTCCCAAGCTGAAGACGCCTCGTTGAATGATGCGAGAGTGTATTTGCTGACGTTGATGGTAAGAGTCTGAACTTCACCCGGAGCAAGAGTCTTTGTCTTTGCAAAACCCTTGAGCTCGAATGCTGGCTTCTCCAGTCCGCCGGCAGGAGAGGCAACGTAGAGCTGGACAGCCTCCTTGCCTGCTACGGAACCAGTGTTCTTTACTGTGATTGTGGCTGAGAAGCCGTCTGCAGTGGCCTTCACAACAGGCTTGCTGTATTCGAATGTGGTGTATGACTTTCCATATCCGAAAGGATAAGATACAGGAGTGTCTGTTGTCTGGAAATATCGATAGCCTACATAGATGTCTTCTTTATACTCAGTGTATTTGACGTTTTTCTGCTCTTTCTTTGGACCGCTCCAAAGGAAATCCCACATTCCTGTATGTTCGTTCTTGTAGTTGTATGGGAAGTTGTGTGATGACGGGATGTCGAGGTAGTTCACCGGGAACGTCATAGGGAGTTTTCCTGATGGGTTTGCCTTGCCGCAAAGGATGTCTGCAACAGCAAGACCTCCTTCCTGTCCCGGAGTCCATGCAAGAAGTATCGCGTCAGGTATATGCTTCCATGAGGCTGTTTCGATGACGCCGCCGATGTTCATTACAACGACGAATTTTTTACCGGCTGCGTGATAGATGTCTGCAAGGTTCTGGATCATCTCGCGCTCCATCCCTGTAAGGGTCCAGTCTCCGTCCCTGGCATAGCGGTCACCACCCTCGCCGGCATTTCTTCTGAGAGTGAAGATCGCGATGTCGCTCACTTCTTCAATGCGCTCCATGAAATCACGCTTGACTTCCATCTCCGGTATTACGGCCTCTCCAAGGAGAACGCCGCTCAGTCCTCCGTTGTTCTTATAGTTGGTCTTTGAGTATGCGATATACTGTTCATACCACTTCTGGATATCCTGATTGACCTCAAAACCGCATTCTGTAAGTCCTTCTGCAATGTTGCGGATATATGGCTTGTTTACGTTGCCGGAACCTGTTCCTCCTGCAATGAAGTCATAAGAACCTGTACCATAGAGGGCGATCTTTTTCACGCCCTGGAGAGGGAGTGCGCCGTTGTTTTCAAGAAGAACCATTCCCTCTGGAGCTGCCTCACGAACGAGCTTTGCATGAGCCTCAAGATCAGGTTTATTAGAGTAATGATACTTATTGAATCGTGGAGTCTTCACGATGTACTCGAGCATGTTGCGAACGTTTCTGTCAAGTTCTTCCTGAGATATCTCCCCGGTCTTTACTGCTTCAATGATACGGTCGATCTCGACCTGCGTGCCCGGCTCCATAAGATCGTTGCCGGCCTTCACAGCCTTTACTGTACCGTCTTTTGTTCCCCAGTCTGTCATCACGATGCCGTCAAATCCCCACTCGTTTCTGAGGATTGTGGTAAGGAGGCCGTATGACTGCTGGGTATACTCTCCGTTGAGCTTGTTGTATGATGACATCACAGTCCAAGGGGCTGCCTCCTTTACTGCAATCTCGAATCCCTTGAGATAGAGCTCGCGGAGGGCACGCTGGCTTACGCGTGAGTCATTTTCCAAACGGTTGACCTCCTGGTTGTTTGCTGCGAAGTGCTTTATGCTGACTCCGACTCCATTGCTCTGGATGCCGTTGATGTAAGCAGCTGCAGTCTTGCCGGTAAGGAACGGATCCTCGGAGAAATACTCGAAGTTACGTCCGCAGAGGGGGTTTCTATGGAGGTTCATGCCTGGGGCAAGGAGCACGTCTGCACCGTACTCAAGAACCTCATTGCCCATTGCTGTTGTAAGTTCCTCCACGCGCTCGGTGTCCCACATGCTTGCGAGTACCGTACCTACAGGGAAACCTGTACAGAAATATGTATTAGGGTCATCGTCACGTCTTGGTGAGATACGAAGGCCTGCAGGCCCGTCAGCCAGTACGGTGGAAGGAATGCCGAGGCGCTCTATGGTACGTGTTGTACCTGCTGCACCTGGAACGAGTGCCGTAGCGGAGGCTGTCATGCTTCCTGCAGTCATGCTGCCCCAGCCGCTGCCGACAAGCAAGGTGGCCTTCTCTTCGAGGGTCATCGCTTCCAGAACCTCGTCGATGTTGTCTTTAGTAAGTTTTGGCTGCGCAGACATTGCTGTTGCAGCAAGGAGCATGGCTCCGATTGCAAGGATTTTTTTCATACTTGGTTATTAGAAAAGTTTAGGAACGAACTCAGTGAGGTAGATTCTCCAGTTTTTCCATATATGGCCTTCGCCGTTCTCGTAATACTCGTAAGGGTAGCCTTTTTCGTCCAGATATGCTCTGAGCTTGACGTTCTCCTCATATAGGAAATCTTCATTTCCGATGGCGATCCAATAAAGCTTGAGGCCCTTGGCGAACTGTGTGTCGATCTGCTTCTTTTCATCCTTGTATACCGGGCATTCTGAGTTCTCGTGGAATCTTGCTGCCGCAGAGAAGAGGCCAACATAGTCAAAGAGATCAGGATAGTACTTGGAAATGTGGAGAGAGTGATAGCCTCCCATTGACAGACCGGCGATTGCCCTGTGTTTCTTGTCCTTATATACCCTGTAGTTGCTTTCCACAAATTTGATGACATCAGGGAAGTGCATCTCGAAGGATCCTTCCATCATTCCGCGCTGCTGGAATCCAGGGATGCGCTCAAAGCCGTCAGGACACTGGCCTGGAGCGGCCTTCTCGCCTGCATTGCCGTTTGTCATCACCACAATCATCGGCTTGGCCTTGCCCTGGGCGATCAGGTTGTCCAGAATCTGAGATGTGCGGCCTAGATCCATCCACGCTTCCTCGTCGCCGCCAGCACCATGAAGCAGGTAGAACACAGGATATTTCTGTTTCTTGTTCTGCTCATAGCCTGCTGGAGTATACACCGTCAGACGTCTGTCCATGTTCAATGTAGGACTGTGGTACCATACTTTGGATACGCTTCCGTGCGGAACATCCTGTACTTTGTAAAGGTCTGCACGGTCTCCTCCGATGATGAATACATTGGTTACTGTAGCTACGTCACGAATCATGTAGACATTGCTTGGGTCACGTACGACGAGACCGTCTACTACAAATGAATAGCTGTAGAGCTCAGGTGCAAGCGGAGCTGTGGTAAATTCCCATACTCCGTCCTTCTCGACCATCTCTCCTCCGGCAAAGTCTCCGACTACCTGGACTTTCACTGCTTTCGGTGCATGAAGTCTGAATGTGACGCTGTTGTCGTCGTTGATTTCAGGAGAAACAATCTTGGAGCCTCCCCAGAGAGCCTGTTGGGCGAATGCGCCTATTGCAATTGTCAATGCAGCGCAAAATGCTAGAAGTCTTTTCATTGTATTCAGTGTTTTGTCGTAAAGTTAGCGCTTTATATCAAAAAATGCTAACTTTGCCGGACATTTGAACTTAACCTATAAAAGTTTTCACAGTGGCAAAGAAGAAAAAGATATCTTCAACGATAGATCCGGAGTACCTTAAGAAGCAGAAGGAGGCGCTGGTGCGCCGCCACAGACAGGTTATCTACCTGAATGATAGTGAGATGGCGGCGATTCAGCAGTATTGTGATAAATTCCGTGTAGGAACAAAGGCTGTCCTTTTCCGTGAAGCTATCATGGAAAAGATACTTAAGGAACTTGATGACAATCCTCCGACATTATTTTAAATACATGCATATATGAAGAAACTTCTAATTATCGCCCTCATGGCAATATTCAGTGTATCGCTGCAGGCGCAGGAAAATACAGCGGCGCAGCAGGCCAAGCAGGAAATAGTAGTAGATGATTATAGAATCATCAGCGATGAGACTGTTGACGGAGTACGTTATGTTTCAGCCGCTCCAAGCGCGACAGTATGTTCAAAGCAGATCGATATCCAGATCAAGGACGGCATCATCCTTTCGGTAAAGTACACACGTGGATGCGACGGCAATGCAAAAGGCATCGGTGCTCTGATCAAGGATATGTCAGTCGAGGAGGCTATCAAGCGTCTTGAAGGCATCACATGCGGAAGACGCCCTACTTCGTGTCCTGACCAGCTGGCCAAGATCCTGAAGAGTCTTGAGTAAAAAAGAATATCGTCTCGAATTTGTTTCATTTTTTATAAAAATTCAACAAATTTTAACTATTAAATCGGCCTTGGATGTGCATCCAAAGCTGATTTTTGTTTTTATCCGCGTACTTTTTTGTTACATGGATAACTCTCCAGAACTTTGCAAAGTCATACTGACATTCATTGTTAAATTTTAATTTAGAATCTATGGAAAGTTTTGAGAGAAAAGATGCTGGAGTGCAAAGCCAGACATTTGTGAATCTGCTCACTAATGGTGGATTTAAGGCCTTCTTTGGTGATGAGAACAACAAGAAGGAGGTGATGGAAGTGATCAACTCGCTGCTCCCGGAAAATTGCAGTGTGGTTGATATTGAATATTTGCCAACAGAGCACCAAGGTCAAGTAGTTAATGAAAATAAAGCGATGCACTATGACTACATGTGCCGTGATGAGTCAGGAGCGGTCTTCATTGTCGAGATGCAGCAATACAAGGAAAAACATTGGTTTAAAAGATGCGTTAGTTACGCATGTAGATCATACGATAGGCAAAATCGTAAAGGCGAGAAGTATGATATTCCCCCAGTGTTTTTGATTGGCTTGATGGGTGTTGAGGTGGATCATGTTGAGCCGGCATTGTGGAAGGATAGATTTGTTTCTGAATATACTTTTCGGGAAAAGTCGACTCATGAGGTTTTAGCAGACACAATATTTGTTATATTTGCAGAGCTTGCAAAATTTAAGAAGGAACCGAAGGAATGCCTGACAAAACAGGATCAGATGCTATATATACTGAAAAACTCAGGAACCTTTACGGAGAACTATCACCCGATATGGGAGGATTTTCATACGCTTCAAAGCATCCTTGATAAGATGAAAATTGCAGGCTTTGATAAAGCAAAACGCATTCAATACGAAAAAGATATGTACGACGAAAGAAGACGTAACGGCGAAATCGCAGCTGCGGAAGAAGAAGGACGTAAGGCGGTAGCAATTAATATGCTGGCTGCTGGTATGCCTGTCGAAAAGATTGCTGAACTGACAGAATTATCTGTTGAGGAAATAATGGCTTTACGATCAAGAATATAGATTTCTTAAAAGTTTGATCTCATGCCATGGATAGTGATAAAAAGCACAAAATCGTTGCGATTTTGTGCTTTTTACGTTATGAACGTCGGTTATTATTTATTGTTTCTTGCTGCGTTGTAGCAGTGTCTGCAGAGTGGCTCGTAGATGTCTGTTTCTCCGAGGACCACGAGTTCGTCGCTCTTTGAAAGACGGTGTGAGTGGTTTGCCGGACTGCCGCAGCGTACGCAGATAGCGTGGACTTTCTGAATATCCTCTGCGACTGCCATGAGCGCCGGCATTGGGCCGAACGGCTTGCCAAGGAAGTCTGTGTCGAGGCCGGCGATGATTACTCTGATTCCTTTGTTTGCGAGAGTCTGCACTACTTCTACAATACTCTCGTCGAAGAACTGTGCCTCGTCGATGCCGACAACTTCTACGTCATTGGAAAGTTCCAGCATGCATGCAGGGGAATCGATAGGAGTCGAAGGAATGCTGTGCGCGTCGTGTGATACGACCTTGTCCTCTGAATATCTTACGTCAATGCACGGTTTGTAGATGGCTACCTTTTGCTTTGCAAACTGTGCTCTTTTCATTCTTCTTATAAGCTCTTCGGTCTTTCCGGAGAACATTGATCCGCAGATTACTTCAATTGAACCCGCTTTTTTTGCACTTTCTAAAAACATTTCCTTACTTTTGTAGATTGAGAACGCAAATATAGATATTTATTGCCTTATGGAAAATAGACAACAGCAAATTTTATCCGAAATCCAGGAGTTGATGTCGTCGGTCAGAAGCCAGCTTGAAAAGCTGGATGCGAAGATGCAAGAGTTTCAGCAATTCGCTGACCCTCAGGGAGATATGGCTATTCCGATTGATATTGATATAGATGAGTCATATCTTAATGAAGAGGTTGTCATAGAGGCGGATCTGGATCTTCCGGAGGTTCAGGACGCTGAGCCAGAGGCTGTTGTGGAGGATATTCCAGAACCGGTGATCGAGGTGGAGCCAGAGGCCGAAATCGAGCCTGTTGTCGAGATGGAGACAGAGATGGAGACAGAGGTGGAGACAGAGATGGAGGCAGAGCCGCAAGAGGAGATTGTACCACTTCCGGAGGTGTTCCCGGAGCCGGAAGAAGATGATGATGACGATCTTCCGCTTTTCGCTGAGCCGGAATCGATATTCGAAGCAGCACAGAAGTTGCCAAAGGCACGTAAAGCTGTGCTGGATGTCATGGAGGATAAGCAGGCCTGGAGAACTGATATCCCTGGCGCTCCAGTCAAGGATATTCTGAGCGCAATCTCTCTCAACGATAGAGTCCAGTTCATCAACGTACTTTTCAACGGTGATCCTGGGCTGTTCCAGCAGGCAAGGGTGCAGATCAATGCGATGGAAACTCTTGACCAGGCAGAAGAGTATATCACATCTACATATAACTGGGATATGGGATCGCAGGTTGTGTATCATTTCATGATGGCAGTTCGCAGAAAGCTCAGGTAATCTATGGCAGGTATATTATATATAGTACCGACCCCGGTGGGAAATCTTGAGGATATGACCTTCAGAGCCATCAGGGTTCTGAAAGAGGCTGACCTTATTCTGGCTGAGGACACCAGAACAAGTTCGGTGCTTTTAAAACATTATGAAATCAAGGGCCGTCTGGAGTCTCATCATAAGTTCAATGAGCATAAGACAGCCTCCATGATAAAGGAGCGTATCCTTTCAGGTCTGAATGTTGCGCTTATCAGTGACGCCGGCACTCCGGGAATCTCTGATCCGGGCTTTCTTCTTG
>JAZOPY010000096.1:0-5738 GCA_045655825.1 Candidatus Cryptobacteroides sp.
TTCCAACCATCAGAGCGCAAGCGCCGCAACAAGCACGGTTTCCGCGAGCGCATGTCGACTCCTAACGGACGTCGCGTATTGGCAGCACGCCGCCGTCGTGGCCGCAAGAAGCTTACAGTATCATCTGAGGACAGATGGTAAGAAAAAGGACCAATCAGCAGATTGGTCCTTTTTTCATATATTTGCAGGACTATGCATACAGATCTGGAAAAATACATCTACGAAGAGATCGTACCCCGATACAGGGAGTTCGACGATGCCCACAAGGAAGACCACGCCCTGACGGTGATTGAGCAGGCGATGAGATTGATGGACGGCTGCGATGTTCCTGTCGACAGTAATGTACTTTTAGCAGCTGCAGCCTGCCATGACCTCGGACTGATCAACGGCCGCGACAACCACCACATTGATTCGGGCAAGATCATCCGCGCTGACATGAGGCTCCGTGAATGGTTCGACGAAGAACAGGTCGAACTGATTGCACAAGCTGCAGAAGACCACAGAGCATCAAGCGATAGTGCCCCACGCACCATCTACGGAATGATTGTCGCAGAAGCAGACAGAGTCATTGACGGGGAGACCATCATCCGACGTACCGTCCAGTTCGGATTCAAGCACTATCCCGACCTTGACAGAGAAGGACACATAGCACGTGCAGTCGCGCACCTCAAGGAAAAATACGGACGAGGAGGCTACCTCAAGCTATGGATTCCATGGAGTGACAATGCCGTACGTCTCAATGCATTGCAGGACATCATAGCAGACGAGGATGCCATTCTCAAAGAAGTTGAACGAATCTACAACTCATTAATATGAAAAAAGTATACTTCGCAGGCTCCATAAGGGGCGGACGCGTTGACGCGGACCTTTACAGAAGAATGATCGAGCACATTCAGAAGACATGCGTCGTGCTCACGGAACATGTCGGAAGTCCGCACCTGAACCTTATGGAACAAGGCAAGAGGGATGTAGAGATCTACGACCAAGACACAGCATGGCTGCGAGAAAGCGACATCCTCATCGGAGAATGCACCTGCCCTTCCCTGGGAGTCGGATATGAACTCGCTTATGCCGAGTCACACGGCATTCCATGCCACATATTCTACGACCGCACAAAGACTCAGCTCTCGGCCATGCTGACCGGTAATCCTTACTTCAGGATTCACCCTTACGAAACCGAAGAAGAAATCTACGCAATTCTAAATAAAATACTATAACCCATGTCGCACACCTATACTCCTTCATTGAAGCCTAACAGCAGAATCGATGTAGCGGACATTCTTCGAGGCATTGCCATTGCCGGCATCATCCTCATACATTTTCTGGAACACATGAACTTCTGGCTGTTCCCTGAGCCTAAAAACGAGTTCTGGGCCGCTGTCAACAATTCATTCTTCAACGGCACATTCTTCTTCCTGGCCGGAAAGATGTACGCAATCTTTGCCATGCTCTTCGGACTGAGCTTCTTCATCCAGCATGACAACCAGGCTCAGAAAGGCATAGACTTCAGGCCTCGTTTTGCGTGGAGAATGGTCCTGCTGATGCTTCTGGGCCTTTTCGACCTGCTGTTCTACAACGGTGACATCCTGTTCATATATGCAGTATGCGGTATGCTGGTGATCCCATTCATCAGAGCCAGCAGCAAGGTAATCATAGCAGCAATCATACTCCTGCTCATGCAACCTGTAGAACTGGTATACTTCATAATGGGCCTTATCGACCCGGCAACTCCTGTCATGGACTTGGGAAGCGGCGCATGCTACAACGCAATAATTCCATTCCAGTCTGAAGGAAGCATCATTGAAGTAGCCGAGGCAGGCATCCGTTACGGCCTTCCTGCCAATATCCTATGGGCCATTGAGAACGGGCGCATGACCCAGACAGTGCTCTTCTTCCTCTTCGGCATCATGCTCGGACGCAGACGTCTGTTCTATGACGAAGGCAACAACATCCAGATATGGCAGAAGGTGCTCTTCGGTTCAACGATAGCATTCACCATATTGTATCCGCTGCATCAGCATCTGCCTGCAGCGACAGACATCCCATGTGTTTCCAAGAGCATTGAAGTAGCTCTCAACATGTGGAAGAACGTTTCCATGATGCTCTTTATCGTAGCCGGCACCACCTTATTATATTATAGGACACCAGCAAAGAACTGGCTCATCAAGATTGCACCTTACGGAAAGATGAGTCTGACAAACTACCTGGGACAGTCAATCATCGGAGCGATCATCTTCTACAACTGGGGATTCGGACTCTGGAATGACTGCGGTCATGCCGCAAGCTGGATGCTGGGAGTCGGATGTATATCACTCCAGTTCATCTTCTGCACATGGTGGATGAAGCATCACAAGAGAGGGCCGTTCGAACAGCTATGGTGTTGGGCAACTTGGATGGGAAAGAAGATGTAATTCATCGATGATTTCCAGGACTGCGAGCGAAGTCTGAAGAGAGTTGCGCTCAGATTCGGTCTTGCCTTGTTCAATCAGGTCAGCGAACTCCTTGAACTCATAGTAATACTCGTTGTACGGAAGCCCTTCACTGATCACTGTTCTGCCCGGCTTCGGTCCCAGACCGGAAGTCGGAGCGGCATACGGCACGATCTCGGCCTTACGGGCGATATGGATCTCATCAAGAATAAGGTTACCGTTTTCTCCTGCGATTTCAGTAGGCTGAAAACTGTCGAATGTCTTTGACCATGTCAGGGTAGCATCCATGCCGTCATATCCAAGAACAGCCGTACCATACACATCGGTCTTCCCTTCCGGAGTATCGAACATTCCCATCCTGCCCTGAACGGTATTCGGCTTGCCAAACAGAGCCACCAACGGATACAAGGTATACACTCCGACATCCCTCAGTGCCCCGGCAGTGCCAGGTTTGAAAGCCGTGCCTACCTCTCCCCTCTTGAGGGCCTCAAACTTAGACGAATACTGGCAGAAATATGAACTGTATTGACGCGCAGGCGCGATTTCAGCAATTCTTGAGGCAACTGCGATAAAGTTCGGATTGAGCGTAGACACCATAGCCTCCATAAGCAGACATTCGTTCTCCTTCGCCGCCTCAACCATTCGGCGTCCTTCAGCAGCATCCAGCGCCAGAGGTTTCTCGCAAAGAACATGCTTGCCGGCATTCAATGCTGTTATTGCATACTCACAGTGTGTCTGGTTGGGAGTGCCGATATAGATGGCATCCACCTGCGGGTCTGCCGACATGGTTTCTACCGAAGTATATACCTTAGCACCGGCAGCAATCGGGTTGCGTGCAATGAACGCCTCGGCCGCCTCTACAGTCCTGGAGCAGACAGCGACCACCTTGATTCTCGGGTCCTGAGCAGCACCCTTGAGCACCCAGTCGCTGATCCTGCCGGTTCCTGTTATTCCAAATCTTAACATACAGTCTACTATATTATACCATCAGAATGATTTCATGCATATCCCAAAGATATGAATTATTATCTATATTTGCATAACCTATGCTTCAATATCATGAAGTCAAATCCATCCGCAAAATGAAAAGAATCATCACTTTATTAACATTGCTTCTTACAGCAGCACCATATATTTTATCAGCAGAAAACTCACCATCATATCCTAAGAAAGTACATTTGAGCAAGGAGGAACTGATGGATAAGATCAAGGGCGGATGGGCAGGACAGGTCATCGGCTGCAGCTATGGAGGTCCGACAGAATTCAGATGGCAGGCAAGAATGATAGAGGACAGTGTAAAAATCCCTTGGAATGAGACCGACTACATCGTGAACTACATGAAGAGGGTCCCAGGTCTTTACGATGATGTATATATGGACCTGACGTTCGTAGGAGTTTTCGACCGCCTGGGCATCAATGCCCCTGTAGACTCCCTTGCCCATGAGTACGCTCATGCAGAGTATAAGCTCTGGCATGCCAATCAGGCTGGCCGGTACAACTACCTCAATGGATTGAAACCTCCCCACACCGGCCACTGGAAAAACAATCCTCATGCCGATGATATAGACTATCAGATTGAAGCTGACTTCGCCGGCCTTATGTGTCCCGGAATGCCGAACGCGGCATCTGAAATCTCTGACAAGGTAGGCCACATCATGAACTACGGCGACGGATGGTACGGCGGAGTGTATGTAGGAGCGATGTATTCCCTTGCCTTCATATCAAGCGACATAAACTTTATCGTTACCGAGGCACTCAAGACGATCCCGCAGAAGAGCAGATTCCACAAATGCATAGCTGATATCATCAGCCTCCACAAAAAGTATCCTAACGACTGGAAGGCGGCATGGACTGAGTGTCAGAAGACATGGGGAAACTGCGAAGCAGGCTGCCCCGAAGGCGTATTGCGCACGTACAACATCGACGCGCTCATCAACAGTGCCTACATCGTCATCGGCCTGCTCTATGGCGAGGGAGACTTCGGCAAGACCATAGATATCGCCACACGTTGCGGACAGGACTCCGATTGTAACCCGGCATCAGCAGCAGGCATCCTCGGCACAGCCATCGGATATGAAAACATCCCGGCCAAGTGGCTGAACCCTCTCAAGAATGCGGAAGATATAGATTTTGCATATACTGAGTACTCACTGAACGACACATACTCTATGGGATTCAGCCAGGCACTTGAGGTGATTGCGCAGAACGGAGGAAAAGTCGCCGGAGACATTGTGGAGATCAGATGCCAGAAGCCTGAAAAGGTAAGGTTCGAGCAGAGCTTTCCTGATCTTATCCCAATCAAGAACATCAGATTTGTTCATGATATAGTAGAGGCAGTGACCTTTACGGAAGAATGCGCCGCCATCGTCATCAATGCAACTGTCACCAACAAGATCAACAATGACTATGTTGCCGAACTGGAAGTCAAGATAGACGGCAAAGTCGTTGAACTTGTAAAGATGCCTGCGGACTTCAGCAAACGCAAACTGGACCTATATTGGAACTATGACCTCAAGCCTGGCACACACACATTTGAGATTCGCCACCTCAATCCAGAGCCAGACGCCAAGGTTTTTCTTGGCAATGCTGTAACTTACAAGAAGAAATAACTTATTGTATTTACAATATCTGCGAAGCATGATTCTTCGTATCAACCTTCTCGATTATCTTGACGAGAATACCCTCTTCGTCAAAGATGAAGGTCTTCCGGATAGTGCCCATGGTCGTCTTTCCATACATCTTCTTCTCTCCCCATGCACCGAATGCCTGAAGAATCTCGGTGGAAGTGTCCGAAAGTAGTGTAAAAGGCAGATCATACTTTGAAGCGAAGTTCTTGTGCGAATTGACACTGTCTTTGCTTATACCAATGACATTATACCCTTCCGCAACCAGTCTTGCATAATTGTCTCTGAGATTGCACGCCTGCGCAGTACATCCGCTAGTATTGTCCTTCGGATAAAAATAAATGATGGTCTTGCGGCCTAGCAGCTGCAGCGAATTGAACTTGTTGCCGTTCTGGTCCATGACCTCGAAAAACGGCATTCTGTCTCCTGTTTTCAACATAACTTATAGTATTAAATGTTCTGCAAGCATCTATTGCAAATCAGATTCCAATCCACATCGATCGGCCCACCACCCTAAAGTTCATCAGGCTGCTGACCGTCATGTGCTTTCCACATACATTCAGTAATCTTCATGTCTGAGAAGACGGCCGTGAAGGATGACTCTTCCGGCGAACATGCATAGATACCGAAACTGATTTCATCCGCTGCAGCATGCATGTGACATATACGCATCTGACTGAATCTT
>JAZOPY010000097.1:0-6663 GCA_045655825.1 Candidatus Cryptobacteroides sp.
TACTTGCTTCTTGTACAGTAATCAGTCTTTTCAATGAACTTGTCGTTGCCCGTTTTTCGAACGGGGCTGCAAAGGTACGCATTATTTTTTAATCTCCAAATTTTTCTGCAACTTTTTCAGAAAAATTTTTCGGCGATCAAAATCTTCGCGCCAGTCTTATAAAGAACCCTCAGCCTCATCAGCCACCCGTTTTTCAAATGGGAGTGCAAAGGTACGACTTTTTAATTAATCTCCAAATTTTTCTGCAATATTTTGAGCACTTTTTTAACAAAAAATCAGCCCCATATCGCTAAGAGGCTGATTTTCAATATGGTTACAAATCGTAAGTTTTTTCTAGAAATTGAACCTTACCATAGACTGGATGCGGTGATTGCCTATCCAATGCAATCCTTCGGTTGCAAGAGCTTTTCTATTCAGGCAATTTACACCATCTTTCTTATGATACTTACCATACTGGACTGCTGTGTACTGCCACTCAAGACCGACAACAAATTTTCCGAATGTATAAAGGACCTCAGGACTGACACGGAACATCTGATTCATATTGGCAAATCCGTTCTTGTTGAAGTAAACATCAGAAACCGGAATATAGTCTGCGCCCGGACCTGGAGTTGTATCTACATCCGGGCCAGCCAGTCCAAGATTCTTCATATAACCAAGGAAGAGGACACCCTGCCATTTCTTTCCGTATGCAAGAGAGAGCCAAGATGACGAGCTATGAAGCGGCGCATACTCCCAAGTATCTGTAGAAGCAGGCAACCCTCCAACAGAAATCTGTCCCATATTTACATATCCGCTCATCAATCCCATATGTTCTCCGGCAGAACCGTATGTAGTCTTTGCCTTTGCTGAGAAGAGACCTTTATTATATTGAGCGTACGCAAATACGGAAGCTGTAGTGATTCTATCATCGACCTTCACTTTCTCCCCATTAAGTTCACCCTGGATGCGAGGCCTGATGCTGAGCACATCAACACCGGCGCGTACAAGGAATCCGCCTGACTTATATGTCGCTCCGGCGTAAAACTCCGGAATGAGTCCATATTTCATATAGTCTGCTGACGAACCGGCAGGACCCATAGAAGTATACTGCATCTGCCAGAGGGCGGAACCTGTGATGGTCCAGTTCTTTCCGAGATTAGCATCCATTGTCACCTGAGGAGTACGGCTGAAAGGTCCGAACGGCGCGCCGACCTCCAGGTCGAAGACATGCGGATGATCAGCAGCCATAGGATGCCATGCCTGTCCGATCTTAAGGCCTACAGAAGCCTGAGGCTTTCCACCAAGCATCAGGTCCTTCCATGTAACAGTAGTATATGCCTGGCGAAGACGCAGAGTCGCGGTTCCGGTCACACCCGAAAGTCCGCTGTAGAAGTCTGCCTCGACCTTGGCTCCGAAATGTACATTATTAATATAGTATCCGCTCACGTCCACCCCCACGCGGGAAGTAAGAGCAAGGAAACGGAAAGAAGACTGAGCATTTAGATCTTCACCCTTCGAATTCAGGCTTTCATCCTTGGGAAGATAATAGAAAAGGTTTCCTGTTCCGGACACGCTCTCACGAGTATCGAAAGTAAAGTAGTTTCTAATGAAACCATAGAACTTAAAATGGTTCTGCAGATGCTCCTTCACAGGAGCTTCTGATTTTGCCTCCGGCTCAGCTGCGAACATAGGGAAAGCCAGCACGGATGCCAATAGGGTTATGACTGTTTTCTTCATTATATATAATATAGGTTAAATATCCCCGGCCGAGCCGGGGATGACATATTGTTAATTAAAATTTAGAATCCGATGAAAATCAGCATCAGGTAGCCAAGAGAAAGACCGACCACTCCGAGGATGATACCCACAGTCGCCATCTGCTTGGTTGTTATCATTCCAGTCGAAGCTGCAAGGGCATTCGGCGGTGTAGACACAGGAAGACACATAGCCATAGAGGCAGCGATTGCAATTCCTATGATCATAGCAGGAAGACCTCCGAGTGATTCGAACTCAGGATTGCCATTCATGGCAGTTCCCACAACAACTAGAATCGGAACCACAAGATTTGCTGCAGCTGAGTTTGAGATGAAGTTTGAAAGGAAATAACAGATAAGGCCTCCCACAATCATGACAACTAAAGCGCTCCAGCTTGCAAAAGGAATATTCTGTATAAGCGCAGACGCGAGTCCTGTCTGATTAAGTGCCGTACCAAGGGCAAAACCTCCGGCTACCATCCAAAGGACAGACCAGTTGATATGTTCGAGGTCTCTTGACTTGAGGATTCCTGTAGCTGAGAATACAGCAAAAGGAATCATTGCAACAATATTGGAGTTTACCTTAAACAGGCTCTCACCCACCCACAGGATGATTGTAAGTGCAAATGTCACCCATACAACATATTTCTGGAAAGGAGTTGTCTTTGTAGGCTTTGCCTCAATGTTGAGTTCAATGCTCTTCGCCTTGAATGGGAACATCTTGAACAGAAGGACCCAAGCGATGAGAAGCATCACCACAACAAACGGCACCATGCGCACCATCCAGTCTACAAAAGTAATGTTGTAGCCAGCCTCCTGAAGTGCACCTAGAGCAATCGCATTCGGAGGAGTTCCGATCGGAGTACCCATACCACCGATGTTGGCAGCAATCGGGATAGCCAAAGCAAGAGAGATTCTTCCACCACCGTCTGCAGGAAGAGTGAGGAGAATAGGTGTCAGGAAGGTAAGCATCATGGCAGCCGTAGCTGTGTTGCTCATAAACATTGAAAAGGTACCGATTACAAGCAGCAGTCCCAGGAGCACAGTCTTAGGGTTCTTGCCAAACGGCTTGAGCAATACCTTTGCGAGCTGCACATCAAGACCAACCTTGGTCGCAGCAAATGCCAGAACGAATCCGCCCAGGAAGAGCATGATCACAGGATCAGCAAAAGATGCCATGACGTCCTTATAATTCGTCAGGCTTCCTACGTTCTCTTTTTCCATGAGGAAACCAAGTCCCTTATTGGAAGTCGTCAAAAGGATTGAAACTATCGCTACTACTGACGTTGTCCATGTAGGGATAACCTCAAGAATCCACATCAGAGCTGTAAATACAAAGATTGCGATGACTCTTTGCTGAGTCAATGTGAAGATTGGTTCACCAGTTAACGGATAGGAGCCAAAGAATGTTGTTGGTACAAATGCCAAAAAGAGAGAAACAGCACAAACGGCTAAGAATGACAGGCATCTCTTAAGATTCATAGGGTGCCCCAATAAATGAAAATAGGACATAATGTCTTGGTTTATTAGTTTACAAGTGTAAAGTTGGAGATTATATTTATAAAAAGCAAGAGAGCGGCCATTCGAAATGACCGCTCTCCTGCATTATATATTAAGGTTAGAATTAAAACATTCCTGCTGATCCAAGAACGATAAGCATACCGTATCCGAGCACGAGACCTACGACACCCATGATAAGTCCAGTCTTGACCATATCCTTCTGCTCGATCATACCGGTAGAAGCCGCAATAGCATTCGGCGGAGTCGAGATAGGGAGCACCATACCGAGTGACGATCCGATAGCCACACCGATCAGGAGTGTTGAAACACCACCAAGAGGTGCAAGGTTTGTTGCAACTGCCGCACTTGCGCCGACAGCGGCAAGAATCGGAACGAGAAGGTTGGCTGTAGCTGTATGCGAGATGAAGTTCGCCATAGCATAGCAGATAAGACCTGAGCCGACTACCATCACTACTGCTGGCCAATCACCGAATGGGATAACGTTGATGAGGGTCTGTGCGAGACCTGTCTCCTGAAGGGCAACACCAAGAGCGAAACCACCGGCAACCATCCAGAGAACAGACCAGCTGATCTCCTCAAGGTCACGCTTGGTGAGAACACCGATAATAGCGCAGACACCCACTGGGAGCATAGCAACAACGTTTGCATTAACGCCTGTAGCCTTATCGAGAACCCAAAGAAGCACTGTAACTGCGAATGTGATGTAAACAACAATCGATCTCCAGTCCTTCTTAAGCTCACCCTCAATATTCAGAGTGATCTCCTTAGCCTTGAATGGGAAGAGCTTCGAGAGCATGATCCAAGCTATGAAGAGAAGAAGAAGAGTAAACGGAATCATAAATGCCATCCACTGGCCGAATCCGATGTTGATGCCGATCTCATTCATATACTTAAGGGCAATCGCATTCGGAGGTGTTCCGATAGGAGTACCCATACCACCGATATTCGCAGCGATAGGAATTGCAAGAGCAAGAGCTGTCTTTCCCTTACCGTCAGCAGGCAGAGCCTTGAGGACAGGGCCGAGGAATGTGAGCATCATCGCTGCAGTCGCAGTGTTTGAAAGGAACATCGAGAAGACACCTGTAACCATGAGGAAGCCAAGAAGAACGTACTTAGGGTTCTTTCCGAATGGCTTGAGCATCACACGTGCAAGGTAAAGGTCGAGGCCTGTCTTAGATGCTGCAATCGCGAGGATGAATCCTCCGATAAAGAGCATGATGATAGGGTCTGCAAAGCAAGCAAGGAGTGACTTGTAGCCAGTCTGCTTTCCAAGCGATTTAATCTCCCCTACATTCTGTGGAGTCATCTGCTCAAGGGTGGCAGGAGTAAGACAAGCAACAGTCTTCGAATCGAGAAGCTTGACATTTGATGGAGTTACAAGAGCATTGACATTCTCTGGAATCTCTGGCATCACTACTGCAACACTGTCATAGTTCACCTGAGCATTTACCAATGCAATAGCCTTCTTAAGTTCCTCTGTTGAAGCAGAATCCTTTAAAACCTCGATAACTGGAGCATAAGCTTCCTGATCCTCTACAATTGTCTTAGCTGACGGAGTCAGGGAGCTATAAGTCTTAAGCACTTCTGCGTCAATACCATTATTAAAGAACACTAAACTACTGTTTGACGTTGTAAACAACAGCAGCACCACCACCATGACAGAGGTTGTCCAAGCAGCCACAGCTTCGAAAAGCCACATCATGATTGCGAACAGGAAGATTGCGAGTGTTCGCTTCTGGATAATTGTCAATCCTGGAATCCAATTCTCAACAGGAAGACACCACACAGCCAAAGCAACGATGATTGCAATGGCAAGACGGATTGTTCTAGATACGGTCTTATCCTCTACTCTGTGAGCCTTCTTCCATTTATGATAGGCTTCAACAAGACCGTAACCTGGGAAAATCTTAAACATAGTTAATTATATTTGTTAATAATAAATTTGCACGGGTTTTAAAAACGGGCGCAAAGTTAGTTTTTATTTTATAATAAACTAAAAAAGAGGGCATTTTTTTGCCCTCTTTATATATACATATATAAGATTAGATAATACCCTGCTCAAGCATTGCCTGTGCCACCTTCATGAAGCCGGCGATATTCGCACCCTTCACGTAGTTGATGTAGCCGTCTGGCTGAGTACCATACTTCACGCAAGCCTCGTGAATGTTAGACATGATAGCGTGGAGCTTCTCGTCTACCTCAGCAGGAGACCAGCTGATGTGCATAGCGTTCTGAGTCATCTCGAGACCTGAAGTTGCAACACCACCAGCGTTCACAGCCTTACCAGGAGCGAACATGATGCCTGCCTTCTGGTATGCAGCGATAGCCTCAGGAGTACATCCCATGTTAGAAACCTCAGCCACGAGCCATGTACCGTTAGCGAGGAGTTCCTCAGCGTCAGCACCTGTCATCTCGTTCTGGAATGCGCATGGCATGGCGATGTCGCACTTGATGCTCCAAGCCTTCTTGCCTGGATAGAATGTTGCAGAAGGGAACTTCTCAGCGAATGGAGCCACAACGTCGTTGTTGGAAGCGCGGAGCTCGAGCATGTAAGCGATCTTCTCAGCGTTCATTCCCTCTGGATCGTAGATAGCACCATCCGGACCTGAAATAGCGACAACCTTAGCACCGAGCTCAGTAGCCTTTGTTGCAGCACCCCATGCTACGTTACCGAAGCCTGAGAGAGCGATAGTCTTGCCCTTGATGTCCTTGCCAGCCATCTGGAGCATGTGCACAACAAAGTATACAGCACCGAAACCAGTAGCCTCTGGACGGAGGATAGAACCACCCCAAGTAAGACCCTTACCAGTGAGGACACCTGTATTGTACTGCTGAGCGAGCTTCTTGTACATACCGTACATGTAACCGATCTCACGGCCACCAACTCCGATATCACCTGCTGGAACATCCTGGTCTGGACCGAGAATCTTCCAAAGCTCAAGCATGAATGCCTGGCAGAAGCGCATGATCTCAGCATCTGACTTTCCTCTTGGGTTGAAGTCTGAACCACCCTTACCACCGCCCATAGGGAGAGTTGTGAGGGCATTCTTGAATGTCTGCTCGAAACCGAGGAACTTAAGGATTGAAAGGTTCACTGAAGGGTGGAAACGAAGACCTCCCTTGTATGGACCGATAGCAGAGTTGAACTGAACTCTGTAACCTGTGTTGGTCTGAACCTCACCCTTGTCATCTACCCATGTAACCTTGAATGTAAGGATACGCTCAGGCTCTACGATACGCTCAACGATCTTAGCCTTCTCAAACTCTGGGTGCTGGTTGTAAACTTCCTCGATAGACTCCAATACTTCGTGTACTGCCTGAAGATACTCTGGCTCATACTGATACTTGGCCTGGAGCTTGGCCATCAATTCCTGTGTGTTCATTTTGTTGTTATTAGTTGGTTATT
>JAZOPY010000098.1:0-16325 GCA_045655825.1 Candidatus Cryptobacteroides sp.
CTCGATACCGAGAGAAAGTGGGGTCACGTCGAGAAGAAGCACATCCTTCACGTCACCAGCAAGCACACCACCCTGGATTGCAGCACCCATTGCCACAACTTCGTCAGGGTTGACACTCTTGTTAGGAGCCTTTCCGAAGAACTTCTCAACAACTGCCTGTATAGCAGGGATACGTGTAGATCCACCCACAAGGAGAACCTCGCTGATTTCAGATGCGCTGATACCTGCATCCTGAAGTGCCTTGCGGCATGGCTCGATTGTCCTCTGGATGAGGCTATCTGCGAGCATCTCGAACTTTGCACGGGTAAGAGTCTTCACAAGGTGCTTAGGCATACCGTCTACAGGCATGATGTAAGGGAGGTTGATCTCTGCCGAAGTCTGGCTTGAAAGCTCGATCTTAGCCTTCTCTGCAGCCTCCTTGAGTCTCTGGAGGGCCATAGGATCCTTCTTGAGGTCGATGCCGCCGTTCTCAGAAGCGAACTCAGAAGCGAGCCAGTCGATGATGACCTGGTCGAAGTCGTCTCCTCCGAGGTGAGTGTCACCGTTTGTTGAAAGAACCTCGAATACGCCGTCACCGAGATCCATGATAGAGATATCGAATGTACCGCCACCAAGGTCGTATACAGCGATCTTCATATCCTTGTTCTGCTTGTCAAGACCGTATGCGAGAGCTGCGGCCGTAGGCTCGTTGATGATACGCTTCACCTCGAGACCTGCGATCTGACCTGCCTCCTTTGTAGCCTGACGCTGTGAGTCAGAGAAGTATGCAGGAACTGTGATGACAGCCTCTGTAACCTCCTGTCCGAGGTACTCCTCTGCAGTCTTTTTCATCTTCTGGAGAATCATTGCTGAAATCTCCTGTGGTGAGTAAAGACGGCCGTCGATGTCAACGCGTGGAGTGTCGTTGTCACCCTTGACAACCTTATAAGGTACGCGTGTGATGTCACCGGTTACCTGGCTGTACTTCTCACCCATGAATCTCTTGATCGAGAACACAGTCTTGTGAGGGTTTGTGATAGCCTGGCGCTTTGCAGGGTTACCGATCTTTCTCTCGCCACCGTCAGTGAATGCCACTACTGATGGTGTTGTTCTCTGGCCTTCGTTATTGATGATAACTGTAGGCTCGTTACCTTCCATAACTGCCACGCATGAGTTGGTAGTTCCAAGGTCAATTCCAATAATCTTTCCCATAATCTTATACTTTTATATTTATTATTTCCTTATATGCGGATTGCCACGGCTTTTTCAAAGCCTCGCAATGACGTGTTGTGTCATTCCGAGGAGGACTTCAGTCCGACGTGGGAATCTTTTTCACGACGCCGACATATTAACGAAAGGTGTGCCAATGCCATAGTCGGAAAAATATATGTCAAAATGTCAGTTTTTGTCTGACAATGCGCCCTTCGTAATGACATATTTACTATTTTTGTGTCATGATATACCGTACACTGCCAGTCGAGGAATTCAATGACCTCGCATCAAGAATACTATTCGAAGACAACCATCTGCTGGTTGTAAACAAGAAGGTGGGTGAGATTGTCCAGGGCGACAAGACTTCTGACGAGCCTCTCACCGAGACATACAAGGCCTTCATTGCCCAGCGCGATGCAAAGCCCGGTCAGGTCTTCATGGGCCTGCCACACCGCCTTGACCGTCCGGTCAGCGGCATCGTGGTCCTGGCGAAGACATCCAAGGCTCTGGAACGCCTCAATGCCATGTTCCGTGACTCGTCAGTCCGAAAGATTTATTGGGCACTTGTGTGCGCGGAACCTAAGCCGGCCGAGGGGCGCCTCGAGGACATGATGTGGCGCAATGAAAAACAGAATAAATCATATATCTGCCGTCCAGGATCGGCCCGCAAGGATGCAAAGCTGGCAAAACTCAACTACAGGCAGATAGGAAAGACCGACCGTTACTGGCTCGTTGAGGTGGAACTCCTTACAGGACGCCATCATCAGATCCGCTGCCAGCTTTCCAACCTTGGCTGCCCGATTAAAGGCGACTTGAAGTACGGCTCGCCAAGATCGAATCCTGACGGAGGCATCTCCCTCCACGCACGAAGCATAACGTTCGTACACCCTGTAAAGAAAGAAGAAATGACAGTGACGGCTCCGGTTCCTGTAACATGGAAGGGCGTCGCAGACCGATAAAACATCATTTATGAAGAAATTTTTCATTGGGGCAGCCGTTCTGCTCGCCGCTGCATCGTGCAGCCCGAAGACCTTTTCAATTGTTCAGATCGCAGATGCCCAGCTGGGCTTCGATGCTGCCGTAAAGGGGCAGGAGCCAGGAGCAATTTATGTCAACGACCTGACATACGAGAAGGAGTGCTTTGAACGTGCGGCAAAATATATCCGTAACGGTGAACCTGAGATGATTGTCTTTACCGGCGATCAGATCCACCGTCCTCTCGATCAGGAGCAGTGGGATGCTTTCGGTGATCTGCTGACCTTGCTTCCTGACAATGCCGTGGTAAAGCATCTGCCTGGTAATCATGATGTTCTGATATCTGAAGGCAAAGTTGACAATACTCCGTTCACTTCACGTTACGGAGAAGACAGGTTTGTTTATCAACAAGGAAAATTCTGCATCATAGGCATCAACTCCAGCCTGATCAAACATAATGATCCGCGTGAGGAAGAGCAGTATGAATGGCTGAAGACAACCCTTGAAGAAGCAGGAGAAAATACAATTAAGGTGATTTTCTGCCACCATCCTTTCTTTGTCTCTGACACAGACGAGGAAGATGGTCATGTGGCGATAGCTAAAGACAAGCGCAGGAAGTACTTCGACCTGTTTGCCGACAATGGTGTTTCAGCTGTTTTTGCCGGTCATCTTCATCATTGTGCAAAAGGGGAATACAGGGGCGTAAAGATGGCTACAACCACCTCAGTGGCCTACCAGCTTGGTGAAGACAAACCATCATTCCGCCTCATTGTGCTCACGCGACGTCGTGGAGAAGTGCCGGTTCAAGACATGATGGTGCCGGTTTCAAAATAATTCTCAATAATACCCATGATATTTCTCGGAAATATGCGCAAAGTTTTTTAAATTTGTGAGATTTAAAACTATTGCCAATAATTTTCTAGAAATATTATGAAGAAGTTCTCTTTGCCAAAAGACGGCGGCCTTATCGAGGCTGGTCTTCCCAATGGTGTAAAACACACTTTCGAAAGAATCCCTGCGCATATTTTCGAGGATGAGGATGCTGCAAGCGAGCGCATCGCCGAGAAGATCGCAGAAGCAATCAATTCATGTGACGGAGTCTACAAGCTCGGTCTTTCTACAGGTTCATCTCTCATCGGTATCTACCGCAGCTTGGTAAGACGCTATGAAGCAGGTGAACTTTCGTTTAAGAATGTAGAGATCTACAGCACTGACGAGTATTATCCTGCTCCAGCTGACAATCACAGCCGCAACCGCAGACTCTATGAGGAACTTGTTGCTAAGGTTGACATCAACCCTGAGAATGTATTTGTTCCAAAGATTGCTGAGGCTAAGGAGGCTGCTGAAGTTTCTGAGTATTGTGCAGCATTTGATGCGAAGGCAAGAAATCTTGACCTCCTTGTGATGGGAATGGGTGAGAAAGGTCAGGTAGGATTTAACGAGGCCGGAACTACAGAGCACAGCCGTACAAGAACTGTTCTTCTTCCATACGCGTCAAGAAAGAGACAGATGAAGAACTTCGGTGGCAACCTCGCTGCTACACCAAACACTGCAGTTGCTATGGGTATCTCTACAATGCTCAGCGCCAAGAAGATCCAACTTGTTGCATGGGGTGAGGACAAGGCAGCTGTCGTGAAGAGAGTTTCTGAGGACAAGGCAGACGCATCTTGCCCGGCTTCTCTTCTCCAGAAGCATGATGCAATCTCTATCTATGTAGAGGATAACTCAGCAAGCATGCTTACAAGAAACGTCGCTCCATGGCTCGTAGGTCCATGTGAGTGGACACCTAAGTTCATCCGCAAGGCAGTCGTATGGCTTTGCGAGCAGGTTCATAAGCCAATCCTCAAACTCACTCAAGGTGACTATCTTTTAAACGGTCTCGGTGAGCTTCTTGAGCTTCACGGAGCATTCGACAGCATCAATATCAGAGTATTCAACGAACTCCAGCATACAATCACAGGATGGCCAGGCGGAAAGCCAAATGCAGACGACACAACCCGTCCTGTTCCGTCTTCACCATTCCCTAAGAGAGTTGTGATCTTCTCGCCGCATCCAGACGATGACGTCATCTCAATGGGAGGTACATTCATCCGCCTTGCTGAGCAGGGACATGATGTACACGTGGCATACGAGACTTCAGGTAACGTAGCAGTTCATGATGACGTGGTTCTCCAGCACATGGACGCAGCTCGTGAGCTCGGTTTCGGTGACCGTTTCGATGAGGTGAAGGAGATCATCGCTTCCAAGAAGCCTGGTCAGCCAGAGCCGAGAGCCCTCCTCAACCTTAAGGGTTCTATCCGTCGTGCAGAGGCTAAGGCTGCAGTTCGTTCATTCGGCCTTAACGATGCAACCAACTGCCACTTCCTCAACCTTCCGTTCTATGAGACAGGCGGTATTGAGAAGGGCAAGCGTACTCAGAAGGACATCGATATCATCATCGAGCTTCTCCAGCAGGTTCAGCCGCACCAGATTTACCTTGCAGGTGACCTTGCTGACCCACACGGAACTCACCGCGTTTGTACAGAGGCTGTTCTTGAGGCCATCAACCAGCTCGCTGGTGCAGAGTGGCTCAAGGAGTGCCACGTATGGCTCTACCGCGGTGCGTGGATGGAGTGGGAGATCGGAAAGGTAGATATGGCAGTTCCGCTCAGCCCAGGTGAGGTGATCAAGAAGCGTCACGCAATCTACCGCCACCTTTCACAGAAGGACATTGTTCCGTTCCCAGGTGATGACCCACGTGAGTTCTGGCAGAGAGCCGAGGAGAGAACAGGCAATACTGCACGTCTCTACAATGAGCTCGGTATGGCTGAGTATCAGGCAATGGAGGTGTTTGTAAGATTATTCTAAAACTTAAATAAGTATGAAAAGAGATTATAAAGAGGTAGCTCAAAGCTGGCTGGACGGTAACTTCGATGAAGAGACAAAGGCACAGGTACGTGAACTTCAGAACGATCCTGTAGCTCTCGAGGATGCATTCTACCAGAACCTAGAGTTCGGTACAGGCGGTCTTCGCGGTATCATGGGTGTAGGTACAAACCGTATGAACAAGTACACTGTCGGTATGGCTACACAGGGTCTTGCAAACTACATGAAGGAAAATGTAGAGGGACCTCTCAGCGTGTGCATCTCGTTTGACAGCCGCAACAACAGCCCTGAGTTCGCTCAGATCGCTGCCAACGTGCTTGCTGCAAACGGCATCAAGGTTTATATCTTCGACAAGCTTCAACCGATCGCTCTCATGAGCTACTCAGTGAGAATGAAGAAGGCTAATGCCGGTATCATGATCACAGCTTCTCATAACCCTAAGGAGTACAACGGCTACAAGGTGTTCTGGTCAGACGGAGCACAGGTGACTTCTCCAGTGGACAAGGATATCGTAGCTGAAGTTGCAAAGATCACTGACCCTTCAATGGTTAAGTTCGAGCCAGGTGCAGATGCTGCTCCTATCGAAGTGATGGGTCACGAGATGGACGAGGCATACCTCAACTCAGTGATGACCCTCATGCTTTCTCCAGAGGCTGTCGCAGCTCACAAGGACCTCAAGATCGTTTACACTCCAATCCACGGATCAGGTGTAGAGATCGTTCCGGAGTTCCTCGCTAAGCTCGGTTTCGAGAACATCTACCATGTTCCAGAGCAGGACGTTGTTGACGGAAACTTCCCTACAGTGATGTCTCCGAACCCAGAGGAGCCTTCAGCTCTTGCAATGGCTGTTGCTGTTGCTGACAAGGAGGGTGCTGACCTCGTGATGGCAACTGACCCGGATGCTGACCGTATCGGTATTGCAGTTCGTGACAACGAGGGCAAGATGGTTCTTCTCAACGGAAACCAGACAGGTTCTATCCTTACATATTATATTCTTCGCCGCTGGTCAGAGCTCGGAAAGCTTGACGGCAAGCAGTACATCGTGAAGACCATCGTTACAACAGAGCTCATGCGTGCAATCGCTGAGAAGTTCGGTGTGAAGGTTTATAACGTTCTCACAGGCTTCAAGTGGATCGCTGACATCATCAAGAAGAACGAGGGTGTGAACACATTCGTATGCGGTGGTGAGGAGAGCTACGGCTTCAACGTAGGTGAGTTCGTACGCGACAAGGATGCTCCTATCTCATGTGCTTTCGTCGCAGAGTGCGCAGCTTGGGCAGCAGCTCAGGGCAAGACTCTCTACCAGCTCCTCCAGGACATCTATGCTGAGTTCGGCTACTACAAGGAGTCTCTCATCTCAGTGACAAAGAAGGGCAAGGCAGGTCTTGAGGAGATCGCCCAGATGATGGTCGACTACCGTCAGACCCCTCCTACAGAGCTCGCTGGCTCACCTGTCATCAAGGTGATCGACTATGCTAAGCCAGAGGAGACAGGACTTCCATCGTCAAATGTCCTCCAGTTCTACAACGAGGCAGGCGACGTTGTGACTATCCGTCCTTCAGGTACAGAGCCTAAGATCAAGTTCTACTTCGGCATCAAGGGTTCTGACGCAGACGCAAAGAACGAGGCCCTCAGAGCTCAGTTCAGCAAATAACAGGAAGATAACTTCCGTAAAACAATTGACCCGGATGAAAACGTCATTTCATCCGGGTCAACTTGTAAAAATACCCTGTATCTTGTGAATTCGAGCTTATTTTGCAACTGACCCAGATAAAATCACCATTTCATCCAGGTCAATTAAATAATGTTACGCGTTCTGTATATACTCGTGAATTGCTGCAGCGGCTTTGCGTCCTGCGCCCATGGCGAGGATCACTGTTGCTGCACCTGTCACTGCATCTCCTCCGGCGAATACGCCTGGACGGGTAGTCGCTCCGTTCTCATCTGCCACCAGACAACCGCGGCGGTTTGTCTCAAGACCCTTGGTGGTCTTGGCGATGAGTGGATTTGGTGATGTTCCAAGCGACATGATCACTGTGTCAGTCTCGATCTCGAACTCAGAACCCGGAACCTCGACAGGGGAGCGGCGGCCGCTCTCGTCTGGCTCTCCAAGCTCCATGCGGATGCACTTGACTGCCTTGACCCATCCTTTCTCGTCACCGATAACCTCTACAGGATTTGTCAGCATCGCGAACTGGATGCCTTCCTCCTTTGCGTGATGAACCTCTTCTGCACGTGCAGGGAGCTCCTTCTCTGTACGACGATATACGATTGTAGTCTCTGCTCCAAGGCGGAGTGCAGTACGTGCTGCATCCATTGCAACGTTACCTCCACCGACAACCACAACCTTCTTACCTGCGTGGATAGGGGTGTCATAGTCGTCACGATATGCCTTCATGAGGTTGTTGCGGGTGAGGAACTCATTTGCCGAAAATACACCGTTGTAGTGCTCGCCAGGAATGTTCATGAAGCGTGGAAGGCCTGCTCCTGAACCGACGAATACAGCATCGAAGCCTTCTTCATCAAGCAGACTGTCAATGGTAACTGTACGGCCGGCAATCACGTTTGTCTCGATCTTTACGCCGAGTGCCTTTACTGAAGCAATCTCAGCAGCAACGACCTTGTCTTTTGGAAGACGGAACTCTGGAATTCCATATTCAAGCACTCCGCCCGGACGGTGAAGGGCCTCGAAGATTGTTACGTCGTATCCGAGCTTTGCAAGGTCAGATGCACATGCAAGACCTGCAGGGCCGCTGCCGATGACTGCCACCTTATGTCCGTTAGCAGGAGCTACTGCAGGCTTTACCCCACCGTTTTCACGGCTCCAGTCTGCCACGAAGCGCTCAAGCTTGCCGATTGCAACAGACTCGCCCTTTATGCCGAGAATACAGCTTCCCTCGCACTGGGTCTCCTGCGGACATACGCGGCCGCATACAGCAGGAAGCGACGAGTCTTCCGCAATGATTTCAGCAGCACGGGCAAAATTTCCGGCAGCGACCTCTGATATGAACTGCGGGATCTTCACGCTGACAGGACATGCTCCCACGCAGCGAGGGTTCTTACAATTAAGACAGCGGGATGCCTCGAGCTGTGCCTCCTCTACATTATATCCGTAGCAAACCTCCTCAAAGTTGGTTGCACGCACTTTTGGATCCTGCTCTCTTACAGGAACTCTTGGAATCTTGTTTGCCATTATTTGCCCCTCCCGATTCTACAGACATGGTGCTCTGAAGCCTCATGCTCTTCTTCAACATACATTCTCTGACGACGCATAGCCTCGTCGAAATCAACCAGGTAACCGTCGAACTCCGGTCCTTCAACGCAAGCGAAACGAACCTTTCCTCCGACAGTGACGCGGCATGCACCGCACATACCTGTACCGTCAACCATAAGAGTGTTAAGCGATACGATTACAGGAAGATTGAGCTTCTTGCATGTCAGGGTAGCGAACTTCATCATGATCATAGGACCGATGGCCACAGCCTGATCATAGACCTTTCCGTCCTCGTTCACAAGCTTCTCGAGCATTGCAGTCACAAGACCCTTGAAACCTTCCGAACCGTCATCAGTGCAGATGTAAAGGTTGTCGCAGACAGCCGCCATCTCTTCCTTGTATATGACGAGGTCCTTGGTCTTTGCGCCGATGATCACGTCTACGGCAACTCCACGCTCGTGCAGCCATTTTACCTGAGGATATACAGGGGCTGTACCTACGCCTCCGGCTATGAATACATATTTCTTTCCGGCAAGCTCCTCTGCAGACATCTCAGTGAAGTCTGAAGGAATGCCGAGAGGACCAACTACGTCGCTGAATGCGTCGCCCTCATTGTACGAACAGATCTCTGCTGTTGAGGCTCCGATCTGCTGGGTTACGATAGTGACAGTGCCGGCAGCTTTATCGTAGTCGCTGATTGTGAGTGGGATACGTTCTCCCTGCTCGTCTGGTCTTATGATAAGGAACTGACCCGGAAGAGCTGCAGAAGCAAGGCGCGGAGCCTCTACCTTCATGCGGCAGATGGTCGGGGTCAGCATCTCTTTCTTAACGATTCTATACATGTTCTTATCTGATTTCTTTAATGATGTCGAGGGCATCCTTGCAGAGCTTTGTGATTGCCGCCCAATCCTGAGCTGCGATAGCTTCCTTAGGGAAGAGGTTGCTGCCCATACCTACACATGTAACGCCTGCTCCGAACCAGCCAGCAAGGTTTTCACGAGTCGGCTTCACTCCGCCTGTCACCATAAGCTGGCTCCATGGCATCGGTGCCTTGAGACCTTTCACAAATGCAGGTCCGAGTACGTCGCCAGGGAAGACCTTGCAAAGGTCGCATCCGAGCTCCTGAGCCTTTCCTACCTCTGATACAGTGCCGCAGCCCGGGCAGTAAGGCACAAGGCGACGGTTACAGATAGGTGCGATGTCAGGGTTGAAGAGCGGACCTACAACGAAGTTAGCTCCGAGCTGGAGGTAGAGGGCTGCAGTTGCAGGATCAACGATAGATCCGATACCCATGATCATACCCGGAAGCTCCTTGTTTGCATATTTTACGAGTTCGCCGAACACTTCGTGAGCGAAGTCTCCGCGGTTTGTGAACTCGAATGCACGCACGCCACCTTCGTAGCATGCCTTAACGACTGCCTTTGCAGTCTCAAGGTCAGCATGATAGAAGACAGGGACCATGCCTGTCTCCTTCATTGCTGCTATTACCTGTTGTTTAGTATACTTTGCCATAGTCAATAATTTTGCAGATTACCACGTCGGAACTTCGTTCTTCCTCGTAATGACGTGTTACAAGATTCTCGTACGTCATTGCGAGGAGCATAGCGACGTGGCAATCTCATTAGCGTGAAACGCGGCCGGAGCCGTCACCCTTCATGAGGTTCTCGACTTCAGCTACTGTTACCTGATTGTAGTCACCGTAGATTGTATGCTTGAGGCAAGAAGCCGCAACAGCGAAGTTGAGTGCCTTCTGGTCATCCTCAGGATATGAGATGAGACCGTAGATGAGACCACCCATAAATGAGTCGCCGCCACCTACGCGGTCAACGATGTGAGTGATGTTGTAGCGTGGAGACTGATAGAGTGTGCCGTTGCTGTAGAGGACGCCACCCCAGGTGTTGTGGTTTGCGTTGATTGAACCACGGAGAGTGATGATCACCTTCTGTGCGCGTGGGAATTTGGCCATGAGCTGAGTGCATACGCTCTCGAACTCTGCTGCGTTCACCTCACCGTGAGTTGCAGTAACGTCGAATCCCTCTGGCTTGATGCCGAATACCTTCTCTGCATCTTCCTCATTGCCGAGGATGACGTCGCAACCGGCAACGAGTTCAGGCATAACCTCAGAAGCAGTCTTGCCATATTTCCAGAGGTTCTTGCGGTAGTTGAGGTCGCATGACACCTTGACGCCCAGACGGTTTGCAGCCTGGATAGCCTCGAGACAAACGTCAGCAGCACCCTGGCTGATAGCTGGGGTAATGCCGGTCCAGTGGAACCAGTCTGCTCCCTCGAATACCTTCTCCCAGTCGATCATACCCTTCTCGATAGTTGCGATAGAAGAGTGTGCGCGGTCGTAGACAACCTTACTTGGACGTGCAACAGCACCTGTCTCAAGGAAGTAGATGCCAAGACGCTCGCCGCCGAACACGCAGTGCTTTGTGCCTACGCCATAGCTGTGGAGGTCCTTGATGCAGCTCTGGGCGATGTCGTTCTTAGGGAAACGTGTTACGAATTCAGCCTCAAGGCCATAGTTTGCGAGTGATACTGCTACGTTGGCCTCACCGCCACCGAATGTAGCCTCAAACTGTTTTGCCTGATTGAATCTAAGATATCCTGGAGTTGCCAGGCGGAGCATGATTTCTCCGAATGTAATTACTTTTGCCATATGCTTATAAATTATCTCATTTCTGTGTAAGGGATCTCGTCCTTGTCGCCGTAGTTCAGGTTCTCGCCGCCCATGCCCCAGATGAACATGTAGTTGCTGGTTCCTGCTGCCGCGTGAATAGACCACTCTGGTGATGTGATTGCCTGCTCGTTCTGCATCCATACAAGGCGCTGCTCCTTAGGCTCTCCCATGAGGTGGCAGACAGCATTTCCCTCAGGTACGTTGAAGTAGAAGTAAGCCTCCATACGGCGTGTGTGGGTGTGAGCCGGCATTGTGTTCCATACTGAACCTGGCTTAAGCTCGGTGAGACCCATCTGGAGCTGGTTTGTTCCGCCGCCCTTCACTTTGCTGAGCACTGAGCTTACGATGAGCTGGTTTACAACTCGGTCGTTGCTGTCTTCCATCTTGCCGTACTTGTCAGACTTTGCGATTGCATACTTCTTAGGGTCTGCATTCTGGTCTGTAGTGATGAGCTGAGTGACATACTCCTTGTATGCTGGAGTCGAGTTGATGTAGAACTTTGCAGGGTTTGCAGGGTCTACGCTCTTGAATGTAACTTCCTTCTTGCCGCAACCTACATAGAGGCCCTCTTTGAATGTCATTGGGTACTCCTTGCCGTCTACTGTAACGACGCCAGGACCACCTACATTGATGACGCCAAGCTCGCGTCTGTCGAGGAAGTGCTCAGCCTTGAGCTCGTCGAATGTCTCGAGCACGAGCACTGTGTTCACAGGCATTGCGCCGCCATAGATAAGACGATCGTAGAGTGTGTATGTAAGGTTGATCTCGTCTGGTGACATTACCTTCTCCATGAGGAATGACTCGCGGAGGCGCTCTGTGTCATAACCTTTTACATCCTTAGGATGACAAGCTGTCTGCACAGTGTAATTAAGCTGCGCGCTTGCAGAAATTGTGAAAAGCAGGCATGCTGCTGCGATAAGTATCTTTTTCATAATAATTATTTGTTATCCATTGTGATTGAACGACGGTTTCTCATCATGAGGAAGAATGTGAAGATCACGAGGACGCCTGCACCGATCCACTTGAGTGAGTAAGTAAGGTGGAAGATGATCCATGCGAGAGGGTTTGACGCAAAGTCAAGTGAGCCACCCTCAAATCCTGCTGGAATTGCCACAGCTGCGTCACCGGTTCTCAAATATACATCCTGAGCGGCCTGTGTAAAGAAAGGAGCCAGGTTGGTCACCATGAGCAGACCTAAAAGAAGCAAGATGAATCCGATGATGAATGTCTTCACAACGTTACCCTTGGTGATAGGAAGGATCATTGGGAATACATAGAACATTCCTGCAAGCGATGCAAGCGGAAGGAACTGGTTGCCTGGAAGAACCACAGCAAGAAGGAGTGTCACAGGGATGAGAAGGAGAGACACGACAAGTGTTGTCGGATGGCCGATCACAAGTGCCGGGCTCATGCCGATTGTCAGGCCCTTTGCTCCCTTGAACTTTCTGTTGATCAGTTCGCGTGTTGCGTCGGAAATAGGCTTGAGACCTTCGATGAAGAGGGAAGTGATACGAGGAATGAGCTCCATCACAGCTCCCATCTTGATGCCGAGTCCGAGAATGTATGGGATTTTGTCTACAACTTCCGCCCAGCTTGCGCATGAGAGCGCGCCAATGATTATACCAACGATGATACCCAGGAAGAGTGGCTCTCCGAGGAGACCGAACTTCTTCTTCATGCCCTCAGCGTCGATGTTGAGCTTATCCATGCCAGGGATCTTGTCGAGAAGCCTGTTGAGGACTTCTGCAAACGGAACGAATCCCAGACAGAACGGTTGAGGTATTGATATGCCCTCCATCTTGTCATAGAATCCCTGGAACTGGTTTGCTGTACGGTCTGCAAGAATCAGAGTGATGATGTAGCACATGATTGCTGCAAAGAATCCCCACATGATGCTGTCAGCGGCGAAGTAAACGATTGCGCCGATGAATGCAAAATGCCAGTAGTTCCAAAGGTCGATGTTGACTGTGCGGGTTGTTCTAGTCAGAAGCATAAGGATGTTCACTCCCAGACAGACAGGGATGATGAATGCTCCTACTGATGTGTTATATGCAACAGATGCTGCTGCAGGCCAACCCATATCGAAGACCTTGAGCTGAAGATTGTAGTTCTCCACTACGTCTCCAAGTGCAGGACCAAGTGTGCTTGTGAGCAGGGAAGTGATGACTGAAAGTCCCACGAATCCGACTCCCACGAGTAGGCCGCTCTTGAGCGAACGGCTCACTCCGACACCTACGCAGATGCCAAGGATAGTGAAGAGAATAGGCATCATCACTGCAGCACCAAGGCCAATGATGTAACTGAATACCTGTTCCATAGAGAATAGTTTATTTAGGCTGTTTTCCGATGTAAGCGAGGATACCGCCGTCCACATAAAGAACGTGTCCGTTTACGAAATCTGAAGCGTTAGATGCGAGGAATACTACAGGTCCCATGAGGTCCTCAGGGTTTCCCCAACGCTCGGCTGGAGTCTTCGCTACGATGAATGAGTCGAATGGATGACGGCTGCCGTCTGCCTGACGCTCGCGGAGCGGAGCTGTCTGTGGAGTTGCGATGTAACCAGGGCCGATACCGTTGCACTGGATGTTGTATGCGCCGTACTCTGAAGCGATGTTCTTTGTGAGCATCTTGAGACCACCCTTGGCAGCAGCGTATGCAGAAACTGTCTCGCGGCCGAGCTCTGACATCATAGAGCATACGTTGATGATCTTGCCGGATTTTCTCTCCATCATTCCAGGGAGGACTGCCTTAGCGCAGATGTATGGTGCAACAAGGTCGATGTCGATCACCTGGCGGAACTCCTCGGCAGGCATTTCGTGCATAGGGATACGCTTGATGATACCGGCGTTGTTTACGAGGATGTCTACAGGTCCGAGGGTAGCTGCGATGTCGGCTACCATTGCCTTTACGCCTTCCTCATCTGTACAGTCGCAGATGTAACCCTTAGCATCGATTCCGAGCTTTGCATACTCCTCGAGAGCATTGTCCATGTTTGCCTGTGTGCGGCAGTTGAAAGCGATCTTTGCGCCAGCCTCTGCGAGAGCCTGAGCCATTGCGAATCCAATTCCGTAAGCAGCGCCAGTTACAAGTGCCACCTTACCTTCGAGTGAGAAATTTACCATGTGGTTGTTATAGTTTATTAATTAGTAGGTTATTTAGTCATGTTTCACGTGCGTACGTGTACGTGTGTGCATATAAACCCAACAAATATAACTAAATATTTGAATTACTCAATCTAAAACAGTATGGAAATATGTGGCAATAACACACAAAGTCACCGCTACATGATCCATGCAGCGGTGACTTTGCGGTAAAGGGGATTCTGATTATATAAGTCCGAGCAATTTACTTCGGCTCAGCATGCAGGAGCCGATCGATCCGGCCTTCTTGCCAAGCTTTGATAACTTGATCTTTGTGTCACTGTTGATGATGTTGAGGGAGTGCTTCTGGATTGCGCTCTTTATCGGGAGCAGCAGATAGTCTTTTGCTTCTGCTACGTTTCCGCCTATGACGATAAGCTCTGGGTTGAAGATGTTTATGAGTCCGGCGATTGCGCGTCCCAGCACAGTTCCGATTTCTTCAATGACCTCGATTGCAAGCACGTCTTCCTCATTTACAGCGTCGATAATGTCCTCAATGTGGATCTGCTCTCCTTTGGCATGCATCTGTGACAATGAGGAAGCTCTGCCTTCCTGAATCTTTTCCATGAAGATTCTATATACGGCTGATCCGGAAGCACCGGTCTCAAGGCATCCGGTCTTGCCGCAATGGCATACGCGGTTGTTCTCCAGGAAAGGGAAGTGTCCTATTTCTCCTGAGAAGCCGGATTTGCCGTATGAGAGTCTGCCGTCTACTACCATTCCCATTCCAAGGCCCCAGGCTACGTTGAGGAAAAGCATGTTCTTCTCACCATTGGCAACTCCTCCGATATATTCGCCGTATGTCATTGCTCTGGAGTCGTTTTCGATGAAGACAGGTCTGTCCAGCTCCTTCTCCAATACGGAAGCAATCGGTTTGTCCTCTCCGATGAAATAGGAGAAGCAGTAGCCGGTCTCATTGTTTACTCGTCCGGTAAGGTTGACTCCGTATGCGAGAACCTTGTTGTGGTCGATGCCGTTTTCTGCCAATGAATTCTTTATGAACTGACACAGGGCGATGAATGATTCCTCTGAGTTTTGAACAGAGAAGTTCAGATGCTCCTGATAAGTGACTGTAGTTCCTTTGAAGTCAGTCACAGCATAGCTTATGAACTTTCTTCTTATGTCGACTCCTACAAAATAGCCGGCAGATGGATTCAGTCCAAAGATGCTTGGGCGTCTGCCACCGCTTGTTCCTTGTTTGCCGAGTTCTTCAAGAAGTCCTTCCTCCAGCAGTTCTTCCACCAGTTTTGTTGTAGTAGGAATGCTGGTACCTAGTTCTTTGCTTAGGTCTGCGAGGGAGAAGTCGCCGTCGTTGATGCACAGACCAAGTATCCTGCGCTTCAAGACGGCGTTCTTTCCGTCGATATTATTTAAAAAAGTTTTTCCCATTTATGTTTAGTTCTTTTTTCTGTTTGTCCAGAATGCCTCGATCTCTTCGAGTGTCTTTCCTGTAGTCTCAGGAATGACCTTCCACATGATGAGCATATAAGGCACGCACATCACTGCAAAGATGAAGAATGTACCGGCCTCGCTCCATCCCAGAAGAACAGGAGTGAGCTGTCCGATGAGATATGTTCCGATCCAGAGTGCGAAGCCAGCGATTGACATTGCGCGGCCGCGGACGCTGTTTGGATACATCTCAGAGAGAAGTACGAATACGACAGCACAGATCGAAATCGCGGTGCAGAATACGTATGCGAGGAAGAATGTGAGCATGAAGATGTTGCCCAGTCCGAGCTGAGGACCCCATGTGAAGTATGTTCCGATTGCAAGAAGACAGAGGATCATTCCGCTTACGCCCCAGTAGATCAGCTTCTTGCGGCCCACTCTGTCGATGATGAATACTGCGAGGATTGTTGTAACGCAGTTTACTACTCCTACAAGCACTGTAGAGAACATTGGGTCGTCGAATCCTGCAGTAGAGAAGATCTTTGGACCATAATAGAGTACTGCATTCACTCCCATGAACTGACCGAGAATTGCTATTGCGCTACCTGCGATAACGGCAATGAGGATGCCTGGCTTGAGCAGGTCAGACCATTTGCCCTTGTCATCTCCCTTCATGGACTCGTTTGTCGCTTCAATCTCTTTCTTGACCTCTTCCTCTGTGTTGTAGATCTTGCTGAGGACTCCAGATGCCTTGGCTATCTGACCTTTGATGATGAGCCACTTCGGACTTTCCGGTATGAAGAAGATGATGAAGAAGAAGAGGAGAGCAGGAAGTGTTTCGCTTCCAAGCATTCCGCGCCATGCTTCT
>JAZOPY010000099.1:0-6458 GCA_045655825.1 Candidatus Cryptobacteroides sp.
CAGGTGGAACCTATAATCACAAAGGCCACTGAGGTCAACTTCGAGAACGGTGACCGCATCGGTCTGACCATAAAGGTCAATGGTGCGGCGGAGAACTATGCGTCAAACGAATGCATGACGTTTGCGTCGGATGTCTTCACAGGCGACCTTGAGTGGTATGCTGACATTTATACTCCAGCAGATTTCCATGCTTACTATCCATATAATGAGAACGGCGCGCCTGCATCCTACTTCCAGCATGAGGACCAGTCGGAGGGCATCGCAGCAGCTGACTTCATGATGGCGGCAAAGAAGGGTGTACTCCCTTCACAGAATGCTGTCGCAATGGTCTTCAAGCACATCATGACCAAGCTTGTGATCAACATCGACAATCAGTCTGGTGCTGATGTGGCTAAGGTCGAGGTGCTCAGCGGTACCCTTGGAGTTGATCTGGATTATGAGAACATGGCTTTGCTCCCATGCTCGGGTGCTCTTCCTGCCGTATGTCCTCAGACAACAGCTTATGAGGCGGTTTCCGGCAAGACATGGCAGATGATTATGATTCCTCAGACAGCTCCGCTTGAGCTTATCGTAACTCTTTCCAACCGCACAGAGATCCGTCAGACACTCGTGAACACGACATACAAGTCAGGCGGTCAGTACACAATCAACGCCCGCATCCTGCCGGACAACATGATCGTGAGCGCATCTGGTGAGATCGAGAACTGGACAGACGAGGGAGAGGTTGACTTCGAGGGAGGTTCTACGTCAGAGGAGCTTCCTGTAGAGTTTACTGAGTATGAGGGTTATTTTGTTTATGACGGCGTAGAGTACCAGACAGTGACTCTTGCAGACGGCAACACATGGATGGCCGAGAACCTCCGTTTCATCCCTCGCGGAAAGACTGTTTCAAGCAATCCTGCTGAGGACGCAGGTATCTGGTATCCTGCTTCTAATGCTGAAAAGGTTGCGGATCCTGCACTTGCAGAGACTCTCGGACTTCTTTATGATGCAGCAACAGCATTCGGTGTTGAAATCACTGTTGATAATGCTGCCACATTCGAAGGCACACAGGGTATCTGCCCTACAGGCTGGCACATCCCTACAATTGCAGAGATGACAGGTCTCGTAGGTCACTGCTCGAACTCAGCTTTGATAAATCCAGACGGCGCATATTATGACGCCGCAGTCAAGGGCGCAAGCCTTGCTGCACTTGAAGCTGACGGCTGGGCATGGCAGTTTGCAAGTCTTAGAAACAAGGCAAACACAGCCGGAACGGGAAGCTATACTGTTACCAATTACAACGGCGTTTATGGTATAATGTCCTATCTGATCGGTTCTTCAATGTATCAGACTCAGACAAACACAGACGGCAGCCTGAAGAATGTGCAGTATTATTACATGATGCCGACATACAACGCCAGCAACGAGAAGGTGACCGTCGCATACGGCAACTTCCTTTCAGGGGCCTCGTTGCGTTGTGTGAAAGACAAGTAGTTTTGGCACAGCATAGTTGCTTTATTAACAATTAGGAAATAAATAGATGAAGAAGTTATTATTACTCGGTGCGCTGTTGTGTGGTCTTTGTTCATGTAGACAGGGAGATAAGGGAAATGGAAATATCCATGAAGGTCATGAATGGGTAGACCTTGGTCTTCCATCGGGGCTGAAATGGGCAACCTGCAATGTTGAATCTACATGTCCTGAGGAATGTGGAAGATATTATGCTTGGGGAGAGATAAGAGCTAAGAGTAATTATGATGAATACAACAGTGAGTCGGTAGGAAAGTCCTTAAATAATATCGCGGGAGATATAAATTACGATGTAGCTCGTGGGAGGTGGGGAGGTAATTGGCGTCTCCCTACAGTAGAGGAGTTTAATGAACTTTGCTTTAATTGTATCCGTGAGTTTTGTGTTCAAAATGGACAATATGGATATAAGTTTACCAGCCTGAAGAATCGGAATAGTATTTTCCTTCCAGCTTCCGGATATCGGCAAGGGTATGGGGCTCACGCTGACGGAACACATGGATTTTATTGGAGCTCTACTCCTTATAGGAAAAATGCAGATTTGGCTTATGTGCTTGAATTTAAGGGGGGATCTGTGGGCGCGAATTTAAAAAGTCGATACCATGGATGTAGTATCCGCCCAGTTTTGGAAGATTAGGTTTGAGTTTTGGCACAGCATTTGAAATACCCTATAGCACGGTTAGTTTAGTTGTTAATAATAGGGTTATGGTTCATCCGGTCGGTCTCCAGGTAGGTCGGCCGGATGTTTTGCAAACAAAAAGGTGCGGCGCACTATGTGTCTAGGTGGCTAAATATCAGTACTATAGATAAATTGTGATGATAGTGTTATGGCGCTGCGATGTAGGATCTGGATGTGATTTTATGTTCGAAGGGCAACAAAACATGTTTTATGGAATTTCGCCGGTGAATGTTCTGCACGCACCGCCGCCAGAGGGTCCTCCGCTGACAGCATGCCTGCTGCGAAACAAAAAGTCGCGAGCTGGCCGCTTGGGACTTGGAAAAACTGACGAACTAGTGTTATTAATGAAATATGATTATATTTACACGAAATATTGAATGTTATGGATAGAGGTAAATTGTTCAGCGGCCTTTTCATTATGATCGGCCTCATCGTGCTTGGTTTTATGTTTCCGTGGTCAGTGGCGAAGAACCGTTCGTTTGACCGCACAGTAAATGTGAAGGGATTGTGTGAGAGGGAGGTAAAGGCTGACAAGGTGATATGGCCGATAGCCTACAAGGTGATGTCGGATGATCTCCAGTCTATCTACAGCCAGACCGAAAAGGGAAACGAGATGATTGTCGAGTATCTTAAAAGCGGTGGAATCAATGAGGATGAAATCACTGTTTCTGTGCCTCATATCTCGGATAATCTGGCAAATGAATATGGAAGTTCCAGCAGGGCATATCGATACATTGCCAAAAATGTAGTGACCGTATATACCGACAAGGTGGACCAGGTGCTTGCCTTGATGTCCCGTCAGTCTGAACTCCTCAAGAAGGGGATAGTCACCCAGGGCGAAAGCTGGGAAAATCCAGTCGAGTTCAAATATGAGGGTCTTAATGAAATAAAGCCCGAGATGATAGAGGAAGCGACAAAGAATGCCCGTCAGGCAGCTCAGAAGTTTGCAAAGGACTCGGAGAGTGAACTTGGAAAGATCAAGACCGCCAACCAGGGTACCTTCACCATAGAGGACCGAGACAGCAACACACCGTACATCAAGAGGGTGCGCGTGGTGACGTCGGTAACTTACTATCTGGAAAACTAATTCCCGGAAGGTCTCTCCGGACTTGACCTATACGAACTCTTTCTGGATGAGCTCTCGTTTAAGTCCGCGCCCCAAGGCGTATTCGCCGAAGTCGATGGAAGGATCCCGTAAAATACTGTCAAGACATAGGTCCGAGCCTCTGAATATAGTGGACTCGGCCTTTTTCTTTATCTCGCGGATCTTGTCTATGGCTTCCTTCGGCACTACAAGGTGGCATGGAATCAGAACGGCCAGGGGATTCAGACCCACGGCGTGGGCTACGGCGCGTACTCCTGCTCGGTTCTCGCACAGCTCAGCAAAGTCGCTGTAGCTTAACAACCTGGCTTTGGTTCCGCTGCCCTCTGCGTCGCAGCTCTCAAGGGAGTGCGTCAGCTCGTAGAGTTTCTGCCATACTTTCTTCTGGAAGGCGGTTCCGAAAAGCACGAAGTCTTCCCAGACTGCGTTTTCCCGCAGTTGCCATATCTTGTCAAATCCTACAGTCTCGGCGCTGACATTCTGATGCTGCGGTGTTTTTTGCCCCGCGAGTTTGCTGGCAATTTCCGACAGCTTCCTGTAGTCTGTCGATACGGCGGCTATCTTTCCGTCAATACGGACGACAACCCATTTCCGGTCAGTATCCATAGTTTATCTGATTATATCCTGAATCTCCTTCCAAGGAACCAATACGTCAATGATGCCTATAGCGTAAGGCCCTATCTCATACCTTTGATATATATAGGTGATGCCCTCGGAAGTCAGATAGAATTCGTCGCTCGGCGTGATGTCGGTTTCGAAGAACATATCATGATCTTCGTAGCTTGAAAGAAGGTTTGCTCTGAGAGCTTCGGTGAGTCTGTCTTCATAGCCCCTCTTGAACAGGTCTTCTTCGAATATCTGCTCTCCGGTCTTCAGGTCGAATGTGCGGCATGTGAGGACGTCCATTCCGTGAGCTCCGCCCGAGTAACCGTATGCGTATTTAAGGTAGCTGACCATGCCTTTGTACGGATCCAGAAAGCTTCCATTGATGGATTCGCTCCAGTCCATCATGAAGCTCCACTCTTCTTCAATATCCTCCAGGTATTCCAGGTTGTCCTGTCTGTAGAAATCGACGCTTCGGCTATTATATGCCTTCATTGCATATTCGATATCGATGGTCTCCAGCTCGTTTCCGAACAGCAGATCCGTGATACCCTTCTGCATTTCCTTCAGAGCTGTGCTGCTTGCACCGCCTTCCGGCCACTCAATGTTCATCTCCATGGTGAAATCGAATGGTGCACCCTCCTGAAGAGGTGATATCTCGGAAAATTCGTAGTTTTTTGTCTTGAGTTCCTCCTTCTGAGGGTCTCCGGCGCATCCGCAGACAAGGCTCAGTGAAACAGCAGCAAGAATAAAAGCAGAATATCTCATAACCTAACAGTTTGTCAATCAATTCCAAATATACAAAATCCTTGCATTTATCCTTGCATCGCTGTGACACTTTTCAGCAAAAAACTGTCACAGCGGTGCCTAAAATGGCTCCAAAACCCCTGTTTTGCCCTGAGCTGTGACGTTATTTACCAAAAAACTGTCACAGCTTTCCCTTCAGTCCATCTCTGTTGTATTGATCTTTATGACTATCTCGTCAGTACCAGACATCTTCTGATCTTGGCTTCGTCTATATGGCGCACCCGGTATAGATATTCTGCGATTTCCTGCTTTTCTTTCAGTGAAAGCTGATACACAGAGTGTCTGCCGTAACGACTTCGAGCGAGATTGTTCAACTCAGTGCATAGCTCCATATCTGAGATCTTTCTGTAGTCTGCCTTGCCGTTTTCAAAGAGGATCATTTTATCTATGTCATGCATTCCGACTCCCTTTTCGATTATCTGGAGATTGACAGGTTGCATGAGGTTGCCGTCCTTCTTCTGTTCCGCCTCCCATTCTTCGGAAGACTTTCTCGTCATGTAGAAATTGAAGGCTCGCGGAGTCCCGTAATGTGCCTCCATCTGCGGTATGTCAAGTACACTTTCTCTTGTAAATACTCCGCTTTCCGTCATTTTATAACTGTCCGGAACGTCCGCTCTTCTACCTATATATTTTGAATATGATCTTGACGGAATCAGTTTTTCGTCAAGAAATTTCCCCATTTCCTTTCGGAATATAGCGTTGGCTGAGCAATGAGGATAGGCGTATGGTGTCGGTGCTATGCCGTGGTGAACTGCGTTACGGAGAGCGTAGCTGGCAGCAGCGATGGTGTGGTGGTGACCAATGATCTCTATGGAGAAGTGATTCTCTTCTGCCAGGCGTCCTTCTCGTTGATACTTATGATTGAAGTATGTACTGTACGACTGCCGGAAGGCATACATGAATCCTCTTGGGTCACATGTCTGCACGAGCTGGTGGGTGTGGGTGGACATGAATGCTTCCACGAGTCCGGTTGATCCGGTCTTGTACAGCGCAAGGGCAAAGCAGTTGAATCCTCGGTGATAGTCTTCAAGGTCACGAAACATGACCTCGTCGCCTGCAGACAGACAAAGATGGAAGGTTTTCTTCATAATTATATATCTTTTAAAACGTTCTTCTCCACAGTTCTTCCCTGCAATTCGCCTCCGCAGTCTTCTTCCAGTCAATCTTGTCTACACGTCTTAAAGTCTATATAACCCATTCTTGTCAACAAATATATGTAAAGTCACTGATATGCCATCATCTGGTCGAGTGATTTTGCCGAGCTGTGGCGTTATTTGCCCAAAAACTGTCACAGCGGTGCCTAAAATGGCTCCAAAACCCCTGTTTTGCCCTGAGCTGTGACAGAAAACCTCTCAAAACTGTCACAGCTCCGTTGAAAATGTGCCCCGGGGTGAAAAATGCAGCCCCCTAAGCACGCTCATATGTTGTCTATGTTGCTCTATGGCACATTGGCGTGCTCAGGGGTAAGGGAAAATGACCCCTGAGCACATCTGCGCTCGTGCGGACCAAGGACTGTAAATTGAAAGTTATCAACAACTCAACCTGCTGAAAAACAGGATTTTTGTTGATAAATCAAAAATTATTCGTATATTTGCAGCCCCAAAAAATGGGATAAAACACATAAATAATTTATTTACAAACATTTATGCCTACAATTCAACAATTAGTTCGCAAAGGACGCGAGGTTATCGTCGAGAAGAGCAAATCTCGCGCGTTGGATGCTTGTCCTCAGAGAAGAGGCGTATGCGTACGTGTGTA
>JAZOPY010000100.1:0-3020 GCA_045655825.1 Candidatus Cryptobacteroides sp.
GACGATGTTGAAGAGCTGTCCGACTACATATAGCCATAGAACCTTTCCGCCGTGCATCTGTTTTGCTATTTCCTTGAAATTAGTGTCAAGACCGATGCTGGTGAATGCAAGAATAAATGCCCAGTTCTTATACTGTGAGAGTACGCTGTTGATTTCTTTCACCTCGGCACTTCCTGCAAGTGGCTGGATTATGAATGAAGCCACCAGAGATGCCACGAAGAAACCGATTATAAATTTAGGGAAACGGGTCCAGATCTCACCTGCACCAACTTTCTGTCCTGCATTATTATCAACGTGAGTAGCAAAGAACAATGCTGTAAAGAAAGCTATGAATCCTATGAGGATATTCTGTATGCTCTTCACGAGAACGGCTGCCTGCTCTCCTTCCGGACCGAGTGCATTACCAGCAAGAACAACTGCTCCTGTCGAATCGACAGTACCTCCGATAAGAGCTCCTCCCATGAGTTCGCTCATACCTACAGCCTTGATTATCATTGGTTCGAACACCATCATCAGGATTGTGAAAATGATTGAGATGGAAATAGCCACGCCAAGATCATTTTTCTTTGCACCGGCTGCAGCTCCCGTCGCAATTGCAGCACTTGTTCCGCATACAGAAGTTGCAGATGCAACGGTGATTACCAATGGCTTATTGTCAATCTTCAGAATTCTTGTACCGAACCACCACATGAAAAGAATTACTATTGGGGTTACAATCCATGCTATACCTAAACCGTAGAGTCCAAACTTCGCAATGTTGCTGAACAAGACACTGAATCCCATGATGACAAGACCTGTCTTGATGTAGAATTCAGTGCGTATTGCAGGGCGAAGCCATTTAGGTACACCTACAGTGTTAGAGATGGCAAGTCCTATGATCAGAGCCCAGAATGCCCATTCCAAATAGCGGTTGAGAGTGTATTCCGCACTGACTAATCTTACGATCAACGAAATTGCGAATAGAGCTGCAAAAGCCGGAAGGTATTCCTTTATCTTGCCACCTTGCAATTTGACTCCAGCCGTGAATAGGAGGCCTAGAACTGCAAATGTACGTATGAGCTTAATCCAGAAGGATCCTGTGAACAATGAAGATATGGACTTAGGGTCAGCGACATTTTCCCAAAGATGCCATGTTGAAAATTTGGCAGCGCTGAAATCGAATGCGTCTGTGAGGACAGCGATGCAGCCGGCTGCGATTATGATGAATCCGATCCAGACAGCAAGCCAATCCTCGCTTTTCCAAAGTTTTGATATTGTAGGTTTCATAATTTTTCTATTTTTGTAAAACACTTATATTGTATACCTATGTTGCTATCTAAAGAAGTAGCAGTAGAATTAAATCTTACGGGCTGCAAACTCAAGCAGTTCATCGCTGCAAAGCTCAGACAGATGGATGTTCCGCTCACTCCGGAGCAGTTCATCCTCATTGATCTTCTTTGGAATCAGGGTTCCATGTCCCAGCAGCAGCTCGCTGACCAGATGCAGAAGGATAAGAATTCTGTCACCAAACTGGTTGATGCTCTTGAGCGCAAGGGCTTTGTCGTACGTGAGCAGAACCGTCAGGACAGGAGGTCCAACACGCTTGTGCTCACGGAGAAGGCCGAGGGCCTGAAGCCAGGTGCGAAGCAGAAGGGTATCTCGATTCTCGACGAGATGCTCATAGGCATCAGTGAAGAGGAACTCCGCTCCTTCCTTGTGACTTTGGGCAAGCTTAACCGCAATATGACTGTTGCTGATCCTGGCCTTTAGAACAGAGCCTTCACTGAGCTGATGATTTCTTCTGACGGGAGAGCCGGATCGAGGATGAGGTGCGGCTTCGCGTGGAATATCTCCTGCTGCGATTTTGCCAGTTCTTCGCCTCCTCCTGTGATGTTCAGCATTATGGTCTCGTCCTTCTTTACTGCTCCTTCTTTGACTGCCGCTGCCAGTGATGCCACTGCCACTGCCGGTGCATCATGAATGTCTATTCCTTCAAGCTCTGCAAATCTCTTCTTCCAGAATCGGAGCTCTTCATTGGTCGCCTTGAACATATCTCCGCCGGCGTCTTCCATTGCATCGAAAAGGCCACCTGCCAATGAGTAAGGCGGCTTTCTGTTTGAAAGGACCTTTGCATCAATTTCGGCTGCTGCCTTGCGGGCATCGTCCGGACTCATGTCCACCAGCTGGCGGGAATGCAGTTTCCATGTGTCATACATTATTGTGAACGGATCATTCTGTGAAGGATAGAGCCGCATCTTGTGCGATCCCCATCTTCCGTCTTCGATGAGACGGAGGTTGTTTTCCCACACGGCAATGGCTCCGGTTCCGCTTCCGATCGCCTGAAAATATGCGTCTGGAATCCTTCCGATCACTTCAACGGCCGAGAGAAGGGTTGTGCCCATGCCGTCGCGACGAGCTACGTTCTTTGCGCCGCCTTCGGCCATGAATGCAGGGTCTGTGCAGACTTTGTCGGAAAGCGCGATGGCGTCATAGTAGTCCGATCCTTCAGGAGATGCGATGATCTTCACGCAGTCGTTGAGCGGCTTGCTGAACCACATTGCTCCTATGTTGTCTGCAGGGGTGGATATGAGAAGCGGAATATTGTTCTCAGAACATACCTTTGCGAATGCGCGGGCGGTGTTTCCGGCTGACGCCACGACAAGAATCTTCCTGTTGTCCGCACCAAGTCTGCCGCATACTGAATATGCCTCAGTCTCCTTGAACGAGCAGGTTGTCATCTTTGCGCCTTTCTCCGGCCACCATCCTGAGAATGTGATGTAGAGGTTCTCCAGACCGAGCTCAGCTGCAAGACCAGTGCTCCTGTAGGTCACAGGGGTTCCTGAACCTTTGAGTGTCCTCTGGATAGGGAGCCAGTTTGCGTATCTGTAGAAGCCGTCGAGATCCTCTCGAGGCTCATATTGCTTCTTTTCGTATTCTGCCCTGACAAGGCTTGGGCATCCGCACTTAGGGTCTGCGAGACACCATCCTGTGTCTTCGAATCTATGACCGTCTGCACAGCAGATCAATGAATACTTTGTAGG
>JAZOPY010000101.1:0-8488 GCA_045655825.1 Candidatus Cryptobacteroides sp.
TGGCAAGGCACCACCGCTGGCAAATACGCCAGCCAGCGGTTCTCAGCAGGCTGCGCAGCTCAGCCCAAGGGCTGCTCCGCCAGCTGAGTGCCACTACCGCAAAATGAAATGGAATTTAAGTCGTCCAACAAAAGGGCGCACGTCATGCCCGCTTCACTTCTCCGTAAAAGTGCTAGTTTTACGGACAAACCCACCTTGTCCGGCTTACTTCTCCGTAAAAAGGCTTGTTTTACGGACGGACCCTACCTTTCCGCCTTACTTCTCCGTAAAAGTGCCTGTTTTACGGACAAACCCACCTTGCCAGCCCCACTTCTCCGTAAAATTGCCCATTTTACGGACAAACCTCGCCTGTCTGCCTGACTTCTCCGTAATATGTATTGTATAAAAGAAAGTCCACCAGGTGTGTGGTGGACTACGATGTTAAAATAGATATGGGTGTCTTAGAAAAGTTTCTTCTTGCTGACGGTTGCGACGAATTCCTTAAGGTAGAATGGTTCGAAGTAGGCTACGTCCTGGAATTTGCCGGCTGCCAATGCCTCGAGAGCCGGCTGCAGCATGGCTGAGGCTTTCGGCCAGCACTGGCAGAAGTGAGCGTTCGGGTGCTTGATCACGTCTGCGCATTTGCCGGCTCCGTCGCCGATGAAGAGGCATGGTCCCTGCTCAAGGTATTCGGCAAAGCTGTTTTCGTCGATGATGGCAGGGGCTGTCTCGGTGATCTGGCGTGGAGATTGCCACGTCGCTTCGCTCCTCGCAATGACGTCATCCACTTCAAACACCGCAGAGTATACCTCCATGCGGCGGGCGTCGATCATCGGGATGATGAAGCGGGGATCTCCGATCAGGTCGGGGGTGACGGTGTTGGTACAACCGTCATGGCTGACTTGATCGGCCATCTGATCGGCCATCTGCGCCTGGGCCACGAGGGTATCGAGCGTGCCGACTGCGATAAGCGGCTTGCCTGAGCCGAAGCAGAGGCCTTTGGCTGTGGATACGCCCACACGAAGGCCGGTGTATGATCCGGGGCCCATGCTGACACAAACTGCATCGCAGTCTGCGATAGTCAGTCCGCGCTCGCGCAGCATTTCGTCTATGAATACTGAAGTCAGAGAAGCGTGCGCCTTTGGTGCTGAGCTTTCTCTATATGCTGTAACAGCCCCGTTTTCTGCTATTGCTGCGGAACACAGGGCTGTAGATGTTTCGATAAGTATGATTCGTTGCATTGTCTAGATAAACATGTTGATGAGGTTCGGCAGAATGGCGTTTGTGGTGGACTCGATAACAGGATATATCATAGAGTCGGCGAAGAATGCCTCCTTTAGGTCTGTGAACATGTAGATCTGGTTCAGTACATTGAAAATCAGGAACAATACACAAACAAGAAGGACTCCGTTTACTGCAGCTAATGCAAGACCTAAAATCTTATTGACTATATCTGGAATCACAATCGCCAGTAACTTCTCGATGATTTTTCCTAACAAAAGAACGACGAGCATCACAATTACCAATGTGATAGCGAATCCTGCCAGATAAGCCATTCCCTGCGGGTTGTCACAATTGCCTTCCATCATCGGCAGGAACCAGGCTCCGACTTTGCCAGCGAATGCTGACGCTATCCATGTTCCCAACAGGAGGGCTATGATTGATATTGCTTGATTGATGAATCCTTTTTTATATCCGCCGATCAGTATGGGGATGAAGCATAAAATAATAATGATATCCAAGATGTTCATAATCTCGTCAATTTGTGTATCTTTGCAGTTTGAAATTTTCTGGCCAATTTGGTCAATGCAAAAATAGATAAAAAAATTAAATATCAATATGGCATTTAAGGAATATAAAGGTCTTGATCTAGTTGCTGCAGGCAACGAAGTGCTTGACAGATGGAAGAAGAACCATGCGTTCGAGAAGTCTCTTGAATTGAGAGAAGGTGCTCCGGAGTTCATTTTCTTCGAGGGCCCGCCTTCAGCTAACGGTATGCCGGGCATTCACCACGTGATGGCCCGTTCTATCAAGGACGCTATCTGCCGCTACAAGACCCAGAGCGGATATAAGGTGAACCGTCGTGCGGGATGGGACACACATGGTCTCCCTGTGGAGCTTGGTGTCGAGAAGATGCTTGGCATCACTAAGGAGGACATCGGAACAAAGATCACTGTGGAGGAGTACAACGACGCCTGCCGCAAGGAGGTGATGAAGTACACTGCAGAGTGGGTGAACATGACCGAGCGTGTGGGCTACTGGGTGGATATGAACGATCCATACATCACCTACGACAACCGCTACATCGAGACCCTCTGGTTCCTTCTCAAGAAGATCTATGACAAGGGCCTTCTCTACAAGGGAAAGTCTATCCAGCCATATTCACCGGCAGCAGGTACAGGTCTCAGTACTCATGAGCTCAACCAGCCTGGCTGCTACCGTGATGTAAAGGATACAACATGCGTCGCTCAGTTCAAGGTGGTTCGTGACGAGAAGTCAGAGTTCCTTTATGAGCAGGGTGTTCAGCCGTATTTCCTGGCTTGGACAACAACTCCATGGACCCTTCCTTCAAACACAGCTCTCTGTGTTGGTCCGAACATCGACTATGTAAGAGTTCTTTCAACAAATCCATACACCGGCGAGGCTGGCCTCTATATCGTGGCACAGGCTCTCGTGGGAGCGCATTTCAACCCTAAGAAGCAGGAGTTCACAGACCTCGAAGGAACCCTCAAGGGCAGCGAGCTTACAGGCATCAGCTATGAGCAGCTCATCCCTTGGTTCAACCCTGGTGAGGGCGCATTCAAGGTGATCCCTGGTGACTATGTGACTACAGAGGACGGTACAGGTATCGTACATATCGCGCCTACATTCGGTGCAGACGACGCCAAGGTGGCTCGCCTTGCAGGCGTTCCAGGCCTCCAGGTGGTTGACAAGAACGGCGACCTTCAGGCTCAGGTTGACCTCCGCGGACGTTTCTTCTGCGTTGAGGATCTCGATCCGGAGTACGCTGCCGCAAGCATGGCTCCAGAATACGCTGAGTGGGCTGGCCGCTATGTAAAGAACGCATACGACGCAACTCTCGGCGAGGATGCTCCGACTCTTGACGTAGACATCTGCGTGATGCTCAAGCAGGAGAACAAGGCATTCCGTATCGAGAAGCATACACATAACTATCCACACTGCTGGCGTACAGACAAGCCGGTTCTCTACTATCCGCTCAATTCTTGGTTCATCAAGACAACTGCGGTACGCGAGAGAATGATGGAGCTTAACGAGCAGATCATGTGGAAGCCTGAGTCTACAGGTACAGGCCGTTTCGGAAAGTGGCTCGAGAACATCCAGGACTGGAACCTCTCGCGTAGCCGCTACTGGGGAACTCCACTCCCTATCTGGCAGACTGAGGACGGCAAGGAGGCTAAGTGCATCGGCTCTATCGCTGAGCTTTACGCTGAGATCGACAAGGCTGTTGCTGCAGGCTTCATGACTGAGAACCCATTCGCAGCGAAGGGCTTCGATCCTAAGGACATGTCAAAGGAGAACTACGATAAGATCGACATCCACCGTCCGTATGTGGACAACATCTTCCTCGTTTCAGACAGCGGAAAGAAGATGGTACGCGAGCTCGACCTTATCGACGTATGGTTCGACTCAGGTGCGATGCCTTACGCTCAGGAGGGTCTCCGCAACATCGATTCTGAGAAGTTCGGATGCACATCTGACTTCATCGCAGAGGGTGTTGACCAGACTCGTGGATGGTTCTACACACTCCACGCAATCAACACAATGGTAAGCGACAAGTGCGCATTCAAGAGAGTTATCTCAAACGGTCTCGTTCTCGATAAGGACGGAAACAAGATGAGTAAGCGTCTGGGCAATGCAATCGATCCATTCTGGGCTCTCGATACATACGGAGCGGACGCCCTCAGATGGTACATGCTTACAAACGCGCAGCCTTGGGACAACCTCCGTTTCGACGTGACAGGTGTCGACGAGGTTCGCCGTAAATTCTTCGGAACACTTTACAATACATATTCATTCTTCGCGCTCTATGCAAACATCGATGGCTTCGACCCTAAGGCAGAGGCTGTCCCTATGGCGGAGCGTCCGGAGATCGACCGTTGGGTGATCTCGCTTCTCAACACCCTCGTGAAGGATGTTGTTGCAGCATACGAGGACTATGACATCACTACAGCAGGACGTCTCATCCAGGATTTCGTATGCGACCATGTAAGTAACTGGTACGTACGTCTGGGCAGAAAGCGTTTCTGGGGTGGTACTATGGACACAGACAAGCTTTCGGCTTACCAGACACTCTATCAGGTGCTCGTGGCTGTGTCTAAGCTTGCTGCTCCTATCGCTCCATTCTTCATGGACCGTCTATACCTCGACCTCGTTGAGGATGAGTCGGAGTCAGTTCACTATGTGGCAATGCCAGCATACGACGAGACAGTCGTTGACAAGGACCTCGAGGAGCGTATGGCACTTGCTCAGAGAGCTACATCAATGGTGCTCGCTCTCCGTCGTAAGGCAGAGATCAACGTACGTAAGCCTCTCTCCAAGGTGATCATCCCAGTGCTCGACGAGCGCGTGAAGGAGCAGCTTGAGAAGGTTAAGGATCTGATCCTTAACGAGGTGAATGTGAAGGAGGCTGAGTTCATTACTGATACGACTGGTCTCATTACCAAGAAGATCAAGCCTAACTTCAAGACTCTCGGAAAGATCTACGGCAAGCAGATGAAGGAGATCGCAGCTGCATTCGGAACACTTTCGCAGGAAGTTATTTCAGAAATTCAGGCTGCAGAGGTATCTGGCACAGGATATGTCTTGAGTCTCCCTTCAGGTGACGTTACCCTCAACAAGGGTGACTACGAGATCTCGTCTGAGGATATGCCGGGCTGGCTCGTGGCTACTGAGGGTGCGATGACCATCGCTCTTGATGTGACCATCACAGAGGCTCTCAAGCAGGAGGGTGTGGCTCGTGAGCTCATCAACCGTATCCAGAACCTCCGCAAGAGCAGCGGCTTCGATGTGACAGACAAGGTGTCTGTATGCATCTTCGCTGACGGTGAGGATCTCGCTGAGATCCAGGCTTCGCTTGCAAACTTTGCAGGCTATGTCGGAGCTCAGACACTTGCATTGGCTGTTGAGAGCGCAGCTCTCGCAGAGGCAGGCGATGCTCCGGAGGTAGAGTGGAACGAGGGAACTATCAAGATCCGCGTGACAAAGTGCTAATTAATAATATAAACTAATAAAACTATGGCAGAAGAAATGAAGAACGCACCTGAGTTCAAGGTACGTTACAGTGACGAGGAACTTCAGGAATTCAAGGGCATCATCCTTGAGATGCTCGAGAAGGCTAAGAGTGAGTACAAGCATCTTCGCGATATCATTACACATGATTCAAGCAACGATATCGAAGATACTTCACCTACATTCAAGATCATGGAGGAAGGTGCTACAGCTCTTTCTAAGGAAGAGGCAGGCGCACTTGCTCAGCGTCAGTACAAGTTCATCCAGAACCTTGAGGCTGCGCTTATCCGTATCGAAAACAAGACTTACGGTGTGTGCCGTATGACTGGTAAGCTTATCCCTAAGGAGAGACTTCGTCTTGTACCTCATGCAACCCTTACCGTTGAGGCTAAGGAGATGATGAACAAGAATAAATAGTCTTGTGTATGAAGCTTTCTAAAGGAAAGAAACTGATCATACTTGGAATTGCTATGGTAGTCATTGACCAGATCATCAAGGTTCTGGTCAAGACTAACATGGATCTCGGTGAGTCTATCAATGTCATAGGAGACTGGTTCAAGCTGAATTTCGTGCTGAATGACGGCATGGCATTCGGTATGGCATTCGGAGGTGTAGCCGGAAAGCTTATTCTCTCGCTTTTCAGAATCGCCCTATCGGCTGGTCTGATCTGGTGGATATCAAAGCTTTACAAGAAGCAGGATACCCCAACAGGAGTACTTGTCGGTTTGACGTTGATCACAGCGGGTGCCATAGGAAACATCATCGATTGTTTCTTCTACGGACTCATATGGCCGGAAACAACTATGGCAGGCGCTCCGTTTGCCTTCATGTTCGGTCAGGTGGTGGACATGTTCTACTTCCCGCTCTTTGACTATGACTTCTGGGGCTTCAAGGGCACGTTCTTCGGAGCAGTCTTCAACTTTGCGGATGCTTGCGTAACATGCGGAGCCGCTTACCTCCTCCTGTTCCAGTACAAGTTTTTTTCAAAAGAAGATAAAAAAATTGAATAAAAATTTGCAGGTTTCGATTTTATTCGTACCTTTGCAATCCCTTAAAGGAAAGACACTCTTGGAGAGTTGGCAGAGTGGTCGAATGCGGCGGTCTTGAAAACCGTTGACCTTAACGGGTCCGGGGGTTCGAATCCCTCACTCTCCGCAAAGCACAAAGAAAAGTCGCGTCAAGTTTACTTGAACGCGACTTTTATTTGTGCTTTGCAACGCCCCGCCGCAGGCGGGGAGGGATGTGCAAAGGAGCGCAGCTCCTGCGCAAATCCCTGAGAGTGAGGGATTGTTACATCATTCGCCAGCATTATGTCATCCCGTCAGTCGCAAATTTTGGGAGGAATAAAAACGTGAAAGTTTGCTTTCTAACGCGGAAACCGATATATTTGATCACTTAACGTGTAAGAAGTCAAATCAAACCAATCCAACATAATGAAACGCACTACTCTGACTTTTCTACTGACATTTATGGTCTGCGTTGCAGGCTTATCTCAGGATGCCACCACAGCTGTGAAATCATCTTCTGCGGATAAGAACATTGTGATGTTCAATTCGCTGAACTATGGTCTTAGCCCGCAGATCATGGGAGTGGACCTACGTAAAACTTTCTCTCTTGACGGAGAGTGGAAAGCTATCGTGGATCAGTACGAAACCGGATATTACAACTATCGTCTTCAGCCTAATCCGGATCCTCAGACCTTTTTTGCGGATAAGTCTCTGAAAGATGATCCTCGCGTTCTTGTAGAGTACGACTTCGACAACGACATGTCACTTCCTGTTCCCTCGGATTGGAACACCCGAGATGACAGGCTTTACTATTACGAAGGAACCATATGGTATCGTAAGCATTTTGACATCACACCTGAGCAGGGCAAGCGCTATTTCCTTTATTTCGGAGCGGCCAATTATGAAACTATAGTTGCGGTGAACGGAGTGAGTGTTGCCAAGCATACAGGCGGATTTACTCCATTCAATTTTGAGGTCACCCATCTTTTGAAAGAAGGACAAAATACAGTCATTGCAAAGGTGGACAACAAGCGCAGGGCTGACGGAGTGCCGACAGTAAATTCGGATTGGTGGAACTATGGCGGAATAACCCGTAGTGTCAGGCTTGTGGAACTTCCGGAATCATATATCCGTGACTGGAGTGTGCACCTCAAGAAGGGTACGTATGATACAATTGAGGGCTGGGTGAGAATGGAAGGAGCTGTAAAGGGGGATCAGGTAAAAGTGGAAATCCCAGAACTGAATCTGTCTCAGGCGCTTTCAGTTGATGAGAACGGGCTGGCTGTCTTTGAGTTCAAGGCAAAGAAGGGCGCTCTTAAGCTATGGAGCCCGGAGTCGCCTGTGTCATATGACGTGTGCATATCTTCTCAGGCTGGAGAGGCCTTGACGGACAGAATCGGTTTCCGTACCATAGAGACGGACGGATGCGATCTCCTTCTCAACGGCAGGAAGATATTCTGTCGTGGTATCAGTGTGCATGAAGAGTCTCCATATGCGGAGAACGGACGTTTTGACTCAGAGGCAGAGGCAAGAAAACTTCTTGGCTGGGCAAAGGAACTCGGATGCAACTTCGTGCGTCTTGCTCATTATCCGCACAATGAGACAATGATAAAAGTCGCTCAGGATATGGGACTTATGGTTTGGAGTGAAGTTCCTGTATACTGGACTATCCACTGGGACAATCCGCAGACTCTTGAAAATGCTCTTAACCAGCTTGAAGAGAATATAAACAGAGACCGTAATCGTGCGAACATCATAATTTGGTCTGTGTCCAACGAGACTCCGCGTTCTCCTGAAAGATTGGCTTTCCTTACTGCTTTGGTCAATCGCGCCCGCGAACTTGACCCTACGCGTCTTGTCTCGGCAGCTATGGAAAAGGAATATCTGAACGGAAGTAAGACAGAGGCTACCCTCTGCGACGAACTCGTAGAAATAGCAGACATCATGAGCTTCAACCAGTACATCGGATGGTATGACGGATATGTCGACAAGTGTGAGAAGGTCAACTGGTCATTTGATGTCAAGAAGCCTGTGTTCATAAGTGAATGGGGTGGCGGTGCGCTCTATGGCAATCATGGTCCAGCCACCGACCGTTTCACAGAAGAGTATCAGGCTCTCCTCTATGAAGAGAACATCAAGATGCTCGAGCGTATCCCTGGCCTTGCCGGCTCTACGCCATGGATTCTTAAGGATTTCCGTTCTCCAAGGCGTCAGCTTAAAGTCATCCAGAACGATTATAACCGAAAAGGACT
>JAZOPY010000102.1:0-10043 GCA_045655825.1 Candidatus Cryptobacteroides sp.
CAGTCGTAGTCGCTATCCTTCGTCCATATCTGTTTTCAACCTCAGTCAAGAGGTATGCTAGCTCCGGCATGTTTTTCTGAATCTTTCCCACAAATGTATAAATTATCTTCCAACAAACAATTTATACAAAGTTACAAACCGAAGCAGCAGCAAATCAAGTTCACATTAGTTCATTTCAAAGTTCGTCAGCCTTGACTCCGGTCAGTTCCAGAACCTCGTCCTTAGGATAACCAGCTGCCAGAAGTTTTCTCGCAATCTCTATCGACTTTTCTTTCTGACCTTCTGCCCGACCTTCTGCCCGACCTTCTGCAAGTCCTTCAGCAAGTCCTTCAGCTCGGCCTTGAGCTCGGCCTTGGGCTCGGCCTTCAGCTAACCCTTCCTCGATAGCCTCCTGCTTGGCATAAGCCATCTGATTTCGTAGATCTCTTTCTGTAGTCATCTTTATCAATACTTTAGAACGTGTATCTTCATCCATATTTACCAGCTCTGAGATGTCAAACATCTTCCTGAACACCTCATGAGTGAGCACCTCGGGACAGCCATCCAACTTAGCCATATTCTTCAGACAGAAATACATCCCCTCAAGAACATTTCCATCAAGATCCTCAAGCCCTTTCCTGAACTTTTTCAGCTCAAGGAAGATAAATGTAAGCTTGTCAGTCAGCAACGTATGAGCCTGTTCTTCATAAAGACGGAAAACTGTCCTGACATTCGGATTTTCCTTATTCTCATCAATATTGAAATCAAGGATATTAATAACATAAACCGGGCAAAAAGCATAATCCGCTCGTCCGGCATCAACCTGATTTCTCACCTGGAACGTAGAATAGTAAATCGTACGTTCAACATAGGAAGCCTGCTTACGTCTCTGCACCTCTACGACGATCCTTGATCCGTCATCCGTCTTACAGAACATGTCATAAACAGAATCCTTCTTGTCTCGATCCATGGACTTCATCTCCTTATCCATGAATTCCAGATCCACAATATTCCGGTCATCAATCACCTGATTAAGGAACTCAATCATCACATCCTTACTGGACTCCTGTCCAAAGACCAGCTTGAACACATCATCATCAAGCAGGTCGGCATACTTAAACTCGTACTGCATAAATTTTTGTTTTTAAGTTAACCACGGCCCACCACAGGCCGATTCAAAAATTCATGCTCCGACTTTTGTCCCTTCTATGCCCACAAATTTGTGAAAAAATCAAGAGTTTTCCCACACTACCATGCAGATTTTTCTTTTTCTTTAACAAACTTTTTCTAAATCTTTAAATTTTTTCTTTTTTTTAAAATCGTTCTACTCATCTCCATGCCACTATAGCAACATACAGAGAGCCCGAAGCGCATCATCATTTGCATCGGGCTCTTATTACTATATTTCTAACAAATTCACACACTGTCGATTAAACGAATAGTGCGTCGCACTTTTGTTTTATTTATCAATCACAGCAATCTGATATTTAAATTGAGCATGCTCATCACCATTTTCTATAGATTGAATTTTTGAACCATAATCCCTCCACTCCATCTTATATGATTTCTTCAAAGAAAATGCAGGATGAGATTTAAACCATGTAGGAAGCTTCGTTGGGTCATAACCCGAACAATCCCAATCCAATACTGAAGCAGGGACTTCACGGCCGTCATGAATTTTAAAAGCATCATACACCGACTCTCTGTCAGTATTTTCATAGTACTTATGCTCATTTGTCAGAATTATAGCAAATCCTCTCTCAAATGTATCATCAGTCATGGAAAGATACTCCAAACGTTCAACATCCTTTAAGTAAGCATAGCATCCCAGATCGACTGCACCATGAGTTTTAAGTTGAATCACATCGCCATCATAGTCAGCATATCTATTCGCGACAGTTTTATATTTCAGTTCTATCGGGAAAGACTGTCCTCCCATCTTGACAACTATATCAGTATAGGAACTCTTCTTCTCTCTTTCGTATCGTTTTTCTAAACGGATATCAACCTTGTCACCAAACTTAACCTTAATCATAGTAGCAAACTCAAACTTAAAGTCATCCTCTGACCAAAAAAGTTTTCTGACCTTGGATAAGGCTGATAGGATATCGATAATATCACAAAGTGTCATAGTCAATCTTTTATCTTATATTATTCTTTTAGGCAACGGACTGATAAAGTATAAGAACTCCAGCCCAATTCCTGATCATAAACTCCATAACCTTTATTGGATGGTCTTACCACTGAGCCTCCAATAAAGAGACTAGAAAAAGATCCATCTGAAGGATTTACTGACCAAAAGAAACCTCGTGCACCGACGTTCTCTAAAATTCCGCGATTAAATGAACCGCCGCCGGAATATGGATACCAGATACATTCGGCATCTCCGTAATATCCACTAAAGTTTATTCCATGATTTTCATAATCACATACCAACTCCATAGGATTTGAACAACCTAATGCCTTAGCCCATATTCCATCGGCACCGCCATCCGGTACGCGCCATCCTATAGGACAGGGATCCCTAAGAGTTTTAGAAGAGTCCCAACTGCCAGGAAGCATATTCCCGTACCAAAAGGTAGTTGGAATTGCATCCACATCCACATCATATATTTGTTGATTGACATCCCAAATTCCTGTTGAAAGTGCCTGAACTGAAGAGGACATTAAAGATGACCCAAGAAACGGATCCTTTCTTCCCCATTGATATAGAAGGCCTAAAGCTCCGACATCTCCTGGAGTTGCAGAAGTTGCTCCAAGATTACGATCCATCATTGTGCCGGCATCGTTGTAGTACACCTGCTCTTCCCAGCCCTCTTCTGCGCACCAGATGTGCCATGACCAAAGGATTGTGCCCTTTGAGTTCTTGGCAGCGATTACAGCGTTTCCATCACGGAAGTTTTCTGGAGTTGAGAAGAGGATGTAACCATTCTTGTATGATACTGAAGCAATCAGGTCACCTACATTTGGCATTTCATCTGTACCGAATGACTCCCAAAGCACCTCTACGGCCTTTACATTTCCTACCGTTGCATCTGTATTACCGATTACAGACTTGAACTTATAGTCACCAGCCTGCTGAATGAGGTAGCAGTTTGCTGTGCCATCTGCAGAGAGGTCTGTATAAACCTTTGTGTCTTCCTCCTCGTCAGAACCGCCTTCGCCAGAACCACCTTCGTTTCCAGAGTCTCCACCTGCATTATTCCAGTCCTCAATCTCACAACCAATCTCGACCTTAATCGCTGTTGTTGAAGTGTTCAGTGTTGCAGTGTAAGTATAAGCAACACCAGGACGGAAATTGAACGGATCTTCAAGAAGATATGAAACGCTCTTTGAGTTGATCTCAAGAAGAGGAACTGAGTTCTCAAGCATCTGAGGGACAACGATTGCCTCATAAACGACTGCCTTTTGACCGTCAACAGTACGAATGCCAAGATTCTTCATCTTGATTGATTCAGCACCACTATACGGGTCCTTTACGACTGCTCCGTTTTCAAGATCGATATTAACATTAGTCACGGTGCTATGGAGGTGGACTGTAGCATCCTCAGGAAGCGAGCCAATGTAATCTTCTCCTGCGACAATCTTGACTGTAAGTTTACTCATCAGGTGCTTCATCTCAAGATTTACATAACCTTCTGTCTGACGAACACCCTCAGACTTTGCCCAGAGGAAGTCTGACAACTCATAACCGTCTCCTGTCTGGTCTGTTGCGAGTTCAAAATACTGACTATTTACATCAGTTACAGTTTCAAAATATGGATAATAAGCATAGACATCAGACTTTCCACTTCCCCAATAGATTGTCTGGTCAGGAGTCCATACTGAACCATCAAAGGTTACCTGAGAATTGTTTGCTCTGTTACCTGAAATCTGGAGAGGCATCGGAGTTGTCTCATTGACATAGTCGGTAACATAGAGACCGATCTGGTCGGCAGCTTCAAATGCTCCTGCGCTTACTTTTGTCTGGGCTGATGGGCCTACAAGGTTAAAGCGCATGACATTGTCATGTATCGGAGCATCAGACTCGACTGTATTATCATGGCAGGCTGTTACTGCCAAGGCCATTAATAGTGGTATATATATTCGTTTCATTGTTTTACTTTTTAGAAGTCAGACTTTTTAAACGACGGTTTATCTCCCATGAACTTCGGTGGCATCTGGTCGAAGCGTGATGATGCACCTGATCCTTCAGACCACATCCAGTCAGACTTGGTTGTCACGGACGGAAGTGCCTCTTTGTCATTTGCCTTGAAGTCCTCAAACGAGTATTCTTCACCTGCATACTTCATGATTCTCTTGACCATAGCCTCACGTGAGATTGCATTATAATAAGGGATATTGTTATGCATACAGCTTGTAGGCTCGCTACGGAACACTCCACGAGAGTGGAAGAATGCTCCTTCGTAAACGTCCACAGTGTTCGAGTACTGAGGGTCATAAATCATATGTGCCCATGGGACATCCTTCATGCTACCAGTAAGTGAAATATTCGGATAGAAGCCATATGACTGGAATGCAGTGATTGCATCAGCATGAGAGCAGCATATACAACCACAAGACTGAATAAATGCATTATGATAGATATACTCGTCTGCAAGTTTACCAAAGCCGTGTCCGCCAGCCTCGTGATGCACAAGACCCCTGAAATCGTATGGAGCAGGATCGGTACTCATAGGAACAACAGCCACTGCTGAGCCATCGCCCCACATATAGCAAAGACCGCTATACTCTGCACTGTTCTCGATCATAACAATCAATGTATGTGCAACATCATCGTTGATCGGAGCAAGGCATGCTGCCGCAAATGCAGTTTCAAAGTTTGGAGCCACGCCTTCATTGAGAGTGTACTGGCTGCCAAAACGTGCTTCACGGATAGTGTTCACTGTTCCCATTCCGCTGTCAGGAGACATACCGAAGACTCCATAAACATTGAAGTAGTCTTTATATGTAAGGTATGGCTCGATATCGAAGAAGTAGCCGTATGCATCCTGCATTGCCTTGAGGTACTTACCTTCGGAGATGTCTTTTGCATCGAAGCAGTCACCCATGATGACAATATTCACGCCATTGCCGGTTTTGGCCTCCTGCAGCGTCACCATGTCACCGTCACCGTATTGGTAGTCATACTGCTCAACAGTCATTGTAGAACGATAGTCCTTTCCATCGAGGAGGAACTTGATTTCTCCCGAACGTTTACCAGCACCTTTAGCAAGAGTGTTTACAGTTACCGTAACATCCATCTTGCCTGTGCCCGACATCGGAGTCACCTCAACCCAATCAGGCTTGCTCTCCACTGACCAATTCTCACCACTTGGAGCACGAAGAATAAAAGTCTTTGAATACTCAGCATTTAGAGTTCGGAAAAGGTTACGGCTGACAGAGAACTCTCTATGGGCAGCGATACGCTTAAACTCGCTCCAGTTGTTTGCATTCTTATAAAGGTTTACCGATGCCTCAGGAACCTCTACGGTAAAGTTATCTTTTGCAACACCATTGAAACTGTTTGCATTGATTGTAGGAGGGTTCTTTGCTTCGCATACAATCGAGTAAATGCCTGTACAATTATTAAATACACTGGCCTCTATAACTTCTATATCCTTATGAAGTTTAACTCCTTCCAAGCCAGAACAGTCAGAAAAGAGGTTAGATGGTATTGCAACAATATTTTCCGGAATCTCAACAACTCCACTGAGTCTCCAACAGCCGGAGAATGCATGGGAACCTAATGATATCAGTTCCGAAGGAAGTATCAAAGTGCCATTGAATAGCGTATTGCAAAAAGCGTACGATCCGATTGTAGCGACTGATGATGGAAGATTCAGCTCCCCTTTAAAATTGCACCCCCAGAACGCTTCCTCTCCAATACGTTTTAGGCCATCAGGAAGAGTCAACGCGCCAGTAAAGCCACATCCTCGAAATGCTCCAGATGATACCACCTCTATCTTATTCGGAATTACTAAAGATCCCGTCAAACCTTTACAATACCAAAAAGCCCAATAATCAATCGACTCAAGATTATGAGGTAGTGTAAGATTTCCACTAATTGCAGATTGAGAAAAAGCTTCACCACCTATTATTCGTAAAGACTCTGGAAGTGATATTTCACTCATCAAACTAGTACAGTTAGTGAACGCGAACTGTCCTATTTCTTCAAGAGTAGAAGGAAAAGAAACATTCGTTATCTTAGAATTTTTAAATCCGCTTACATATTTCAATCCTTCAGGAAGGACTAATGCGCCAGTAAGAGCAGATGACTCGAAGGCTCCACTTTCAATTCTTTCCAGATTATCCGGAAGAACACATTTCAATAATGTCGTATTTTGAAATGCATTTTGAGGAATAGCATATACCCCATCAACCACACTCTCAACCTCCTTGAGATTAATTCTCTGAAGACCAGTCATCTTCTCACGCATGAAAGTATAGTCTTCTGTTGTAATCTTACCTGTCAGCTTAAGGTTCTTGATCTTAGTAGGATCCATCTCAAGGCGCTCAATAATTGTCTTCTCGAGACCACCAGCTATTACATTATGCACCACAACATACTCTTTTGCATCCTCTCCATGAGACACATTGTCAGCCTCCCACGCAGTGATGTTTACGCCTGTGAGTTCTACTTCATATTCACCGGTGTTTGCCTTCTTGCTGATGCTGAGGTCGTATGTAGTGATCTTTCCCGGAACGTATTCTGTATCCACATCACGTACATAATGACGAGGCTTTCCATCAACTGTAATAGTCAAGAGTGTCTGACCGGCAGCCACTATCTGTGGAACGACGATAGCCCTGAAGTCGCCATTGTCGTTCATCGGAACGATACCGGTAAGCGGAGCCTCACCCTCAGGAGTAACAACTCCAGTTGCAAGATTGATTGTTGACTTACGAATTGTGTTGGTTACCAAAACCTCTTTAGTAACTGCAGCATATTCAGCAGCATCGGTCCAACCACTTCCCTGACTGAAACGCACACGTGCAGAAGACATCACGTGATTGAAGGTAAGAATGACCTTTGATGATGTCGGAGCGACATTCTTTTTCTTTGCCCAAAGGAAATCAGACGACTCATAAGCAGCCATCTGTCCGTGCTCTGCACCTTTGGACTGGTCACGGGCAACCTCAAAAGAATAAGCCTCAATAGAAGTAGGATCGGCATATGGATAATAACCATACATATCCACATTGGTCTCGTTGTCCTTATAGTATATATCATACTCAGAAACCCAGTCACCATTCTCATTGAAGGTAAACTTGACATTGTCTGCCTGATTGTCCTCCACCTTGAGAGTACCCGGTGTCGCACCGTCATAATTGACGAGGTACACTCCTACAACATCACCAGTGCAGAATCCCTCATCCACAGCAACCTTCGATGCAGGCTGCTGATGAATCTCACTATAGATCTGCACTTTATGAATCTCAGACTGCGGAGCATCCGGCTCCACACCGATTTCGTCAAAGCTACAGCCCTGCATCACTATCAGAGCCGCGACTGTCATGAATTTGATTAGTCGTTTCATATTATTGATCTTGATTAAATTTCACCTTCTACTTTCTCACCCTCACCCCAATTATTTAGTGATGTAGGTACGAAAGTCAGTCTTGAATCTCGATTTGCGAATCTCGGGAAGTTACCTCTCTTCAGCTCATATGACTTGGAATAGACATACGACGCATGAGTTTCGTCCTTATAGTATGTCAAGGTAAGTCCGGACTCGAAGACTGTCGGGAACATGACAAAGTAATAATGGACACCAGGCTTGAAATATCCGTCATCCGGAGCAGACATGGTAAGGATGGTCTCTCCAGAAATCATCTCTGCAACCACAGGCACCGTCTCCATGCCTACTTTGACCTTGCCTGCTATCATCTCATTATTGTTTCCCGACAAGGTAACAGTCTTGATGTCAGGACTTGACACACTGAACCTGAAACCTCCGCAAAGGTTATAGAACGACATGTAGAAATTCTTAGACTTGGCAATCTGCGGGAAAAGGCCTTTAGCAAAGGTATTTTCAGCAGCGGGTTGTGTAGCTGGAAGAGACAGAGTTACAGATGACCCGTCACACTTATTCTGCGCATTGTACGGATAGACGCCCCATAGGTATGTATCATCATTCAAGCCTTCGCCTCCACCAAGCACTACATCGATTGAGCCCTTGAACTGGGCGACCTCACCTGCCTCAGATGTTACGAACTTACTATTCAAAGACGTTCCGAAGAATACATTTATAGCATCTCCGGAAGTCCATGTGATTTCCGCGCTGGAATCATCTATCACATTCTTAGTTTCAAGGGTCCTGTGCTGACTGGCATAAATTGTCTGTAATGCATCAGTTTCACTCTGGCTTACTCCGTCAGAGAAGCCCTTGGCACACGACAGTACCATAGTACTGAACGCAAATAAAAAGAACAGCTTTTTCATATCTTACTTATAGATCTTCTCCCCAACTTCCATCTTCACTTCCTCCAGGAGGAACATATCCAGGAGTGCCTGGAGAGCTGCACAAGACACCTTCAACATAAACGTCGATAATTTTAAATTCAGGAGAAAGATACTTCTCCGCAGGATTTCTTTCACTCATATTTTATTACTAATTAATTTCAATAACGGACAAAAATAATGTGAACCCGACCGGCAGTCAAGTTCACATTAGTTCATTTATGACAGGGCTATTATTGAGGCTGGGTTCTAAGGGACATCAACTCCGAGCATACCTCATTGTAGCCATTGTTGGCATATGCCATATAGTAGTACTCAGTGTCCGGCTGCAAAAAATTCTGAGATACAGCTATAGTATTGAGATACAAGGGGTTTTCTGAACTATACTTGTCCAATTGAAAGGGAGAAGGACCGAAATAGAAACCATAATCATAATCACCTGCAACCTCCTCCGGCACATATGCGACCAGACGGCACGATGTCGCACTCACCTCCGGATCTGGCAACTCAAACCATGGAACGAGAGTCGGAGGCTGAGGAGTACATGAGTTCAGGCCGGAGAGAAGCAGTCCGGCACCTATTGTAATATGTATCAGCAGTCGGCGCATATAGTGCAAATATAATAACTATATTTGCACTACAGACGCTTTTTTTTTGGGGGGGGGATGCTAAAGAAACTATCATAAAAGTATTTCTGTGACAGGATGACGGAAAATACAGGATATACGACTATTTCTTTGCCGACTATCTGGCAAGAATATATTAAATTTGCGATATGAGAATCGAGAGTATCACATCTGCACAGAATCCTAAGATCAAGGATCTGCTGGCGCTTCAGGAGAAGTCCAAGGAGAGAAGAAAGAAGGGGCTGTTCGTTGTCGAGGGAAGACGCGAACTGCTGCACTGCGTGGAGGCCGGATATGAGCCTCACACCATATTCTTCTGTCCGGAGATCATAACCACAGCAGATTTTGACGAGATTGCAGACAAGTGCGACTGCAATTATATAGAGATACCTCAGCACCTTTATGACAAGGTAGCATACAGAGGGGGCACGGAAGGAGTGATTGCAGAACTTCACTGCAAGAAGATGAACCTTGAATCACTAAAGCTGAAGGCGAATCCTCTGGTAGTCGTGCTTGAGTCTGTTGAGAAGCCCGGCAACCTTGGTGCGGTTCTACGCAGTGCTGACGCTTCGGGAGTCGATGCAGTGATTGTATGCGATCCGCTTACCGATATGTACAATCCTAATCTCATAAGGTCCAGCATCGGTGCGATCTTCACAGTGCCTACAGCGACAGCTACATCTGAAGAAACGATCAAATGGCTCAAAGCCAATGGCATAAAGATATACACGGCACAGCTTCAGGATTCCGAGTGGTATTATGATACCGACATGAAGGGAGGCACAGCTATCGTCATGGGCACGGAAGCTACCGGGCTGACAAGCTGCTGGAGAAAGGCGGCCGACGCCCACATCAAGATTCCGATGCTCGGAAAGCTTGACTCGCTGAACGTATCGGTTTCGGCGGCAATCCTAATGTTTGAAGCAGTAAGACAACGAAATGCGTAAATTCGGACTCATAGGACATCCCATCGGGCATTCGCTCTCCCCTGCTCT
>JAZOPY010000103.1:0-7970 GCA_045655825.1 Candidatus Cryptobacteroides sp.
TCTTAGCCTCTGTATCAAGCCCTCCGGCAACGAATTCGTGAGGGAAGAAATAGAAGAAATTACTGTCATATCTGATGTATGACGCCATCTTTCCGTCCACCTCAAATGTATAATTCCCGGACAGATGTGATGGAGAGCTTACGATCTCAATTTCAGGAATGTTTTCTAGAAGATATTGTCCGATATTCGGTGACGAGCATTGCATTCTTGCAACGCTGAGACTATAGATGTTTTCGTGATCGGGATGCGAATGATTTATCTCATTGACCTTCAAAAGATAACTCAGAAGGGGTACTGCAACTGCAATCGCGACACTCAGTCCGAGTATCTCGATCGCAGTGTACAGTTTGTTTCTGGACAGGAATCTCAGGTAGCTTTTCATGTTGTTGATTTTTAATCTCTTGCGTTGAATCGCCTGCGGCAGATGGAGCAGGCGATTCAATGTATGTCTTTGTTAGTCATCGTTTTGCGTTGCGGCAGCACCTACTCCTTCTTCAGCGCCTCGGCGGGGTTGGTGCGAGCAGCGCGAAGCGTCTGCCAGAGGACGGAGGCGAGGGAGATCGCAAAGGAGAGTATGACTGCGACTATATAGATCCACCATATATTCTTTGGATTTATTCCGAATTCCATGAAGAACTGTCGAACGAGTTCTGCGACACATATTCCCAGCAATGATGCGATTCCCGTTATGATCATATAGAAGCGAAGATTCCTCATCAATTCGCCGTTTTCCGTTGCTCCGAATATTCTCCTGACTGCGATTTCGTTCTTTCGTTCATTCGTGAAATGCATGCTCATTCCGATGAGCCCCATCATGGACATGATGACGACCAGCACCATTACTATCCCGATCATATCAATGATCAATCTGAAAGGAGCTGTGATTTCCTCAAATATGTCGAGAACGTATTTTGCCTTATCTACACCAGCCATATCAGCATCCGGAGCGATCTGGTTCATTTGTGCTTCGTCGTAAAGGCTCTGTATCAGTTCACGTCCTTCCTTATGGTCTCCGGCAACCTTGAAGATGACTCCGGTCCTGATGGTCTTTTCCTTGACGGATGCAACAGTAAGACATGGGCTGAGGTTACCCTCCAGCGGTGCCATACCCGGAAAGTCATTGATGATACCTGCCAGATGGTCTGTTCCTGTAGCCTTGTATAGATGTTCAAGAACACGAGGATCCTTTTCAATGAATGATTGCGTATATGTGGTAATCCATAAACCATTAAGGTCATTGCCGTTCTTCTGGAGGATTTCGAACCCGAATGTCTCGAATCCGTTTTTGTCACATTCTATATGACTGTAAAGATATTGAGGTGCATCAGGAATGCTCAGAGCACCACTTAGGCCCTGGGTCGGTACCTGAGATGCCAGTCCACATGATAATATTTCCGGACATTCAGCTGCTTTGGACAACATTATCGCTGCATTTTCCGGAGCTACCCGCATATAAACCATATCTTCTATGTCGCAGTTGAAGTCGACCTTCATTGCATCACGGTGGCATTTATCAGCCATAAGCACGACAGACAGAAGGACAACTGAAAGAATCATCTGAAAACTGATGAAGAATTTTGAGAGTCTTCTTTTGCTATGAAGTCTGAAATCACCCTTGGTAATGTCCAGAGGACTGAATCTGGATGCTACCAGTGATGGTGCCAGACCGGCTGCAATTGAGGTTATCAGAATGATCGAAACTGATGCTGCGATGGTTCTGATGTTCCATACAGGCTTGACTGAGAAGTCTGTGAACTCGGTCATTGCAAGCAGACCTTTGATGAAGTTGCCCGTATATCCACTTAAAAGATAGCCGAATACAAAGCATGCTGCGGTAAGTAACAGTGATTCGCATAGATTGCTTATTATAAGGCGACTACGTGTGGAACCAACAAGCTTCCTGGTTGCATTCTCCTTTGCTCTGGTTGTCGAGAGAGCTACATTCAGATTGATATAGTTGAGGATGGCAGTGATGAAAATCAGAAGCAGAAGAACGCCAACCAAGGCCATAGAAGCCTGCTGATATTTCATGAACTGGCCGTAATTCATGATACATGTCGGCAGCTCATCATATCTTACTAATCCTCTGAATACCCCGGCTTCCCTATATTTGAGATAAGTCTCATCACCCGCATTGAATATATCTGCTGTCTCAAGGATTCGTTTTTCTATTTCCTTGCGATCATATCCATTCCTAAGTGATACGAATGTGACCCCACTGGAAATGCCTCCGTTTTCTCTGAGTTCCTTGAATGGAGCGATATTCTGCAATATTTCACATTCTTTCAAAATGTCATTCCTGTCGTTCTTGAACACGGCTGCCACAGTGTAATACTTGTCTTCTATCTTCACGGCTTTGCCCATGGCAGATCCGTCCGCAATCATTGATGCGAACTTCTCAGACACGGCGATGTTTTCCCTGGAATCCAGAAAAGATTCGTCACCTTCGATAAACTCAAACGGGAAGAAATAGAAGAATTCCTTGTCGATGATGCTTCGTGGACCTAACATCGCAGAAGTTGTCCTTTCAATCTCAGGAATACGTTCCTTCAGGAAATCTCCGAAATTGACTTCTGTATACAAGTTCCCAAGATATGATACAGCGTATATATCCTCATATCTTTCATGTGCACGCGATCTCTCGTATTTGTCAGCCACGACATTGATCAATGGTATCACAAAAGCCAGCGCAAGGCTCAGTCCCACAATCTCAATCGCGGTGTACAATTTGTTTCTTCCTAGGAATCTCAGGTAGCTTTTCATTATGTATATTTAATTTTGCGTTTATATGCCAAAGACTTCAGATTATTCTGTCTTCAATGCATTTGCAGGATCTGCTGTTGCTGCCTTCCAGCTTCTGAGAACGACCACTCCGATGGTCACAGCCATGACTGCCACAAGTGCAAGGGCGAACACCCACCAGTACATCGGGCAGCGGTGTGCGAATGTGGCAAGATATCTGTCAACGATCCCCCAGCTGATAGGTGCAGCTGCAGCGAAGCATATGAGTACGATCTTCACGAACCTGCTGCAGAACATTGCTAGGATCTCACCAACGGTTGCACCATTGACTCTGCGCAGTGCGATCTCCCTGCGGCGGTACTGAGTCTCGAACATGACCAGGCCGAATACTCCCATAAGTGAGATGATGATTGCAATCAGAGTGAAGAGGCTGATAAGTTGTGAAAGCGACTCTTCCTTCCTGTAAGTCCAGTTGATGTTCTCGTCGAAGAAATATATCTCCCACTCATCTGGCGAGAACTCATATCTCCATTCGCTCAGGACCTTGCCGATATGTTTCTTCACTTCATTGTAATTCGCGCCTGCTGCTACTCTGATGAAGGCTGTATTCGGATGCCACCAAGGCTCGCTTCCGAATACATAGAGTGCAAATGGAGTGACATCCTCCTTGAGAGTCTTGAAGCTGAAGTTGTCGCAGAATCCCACGATTGCAGCATCCTGGTCTGCGTGTCCGCTAACCCTGTCCTCAAGAGTGAACCCGTATGTCCTTCGGGCCGCCTCGTTGAAGATGAATGTGCCGTTCGGATTGTTCTCATCCTCCTTTTGGAATGTACGTCCCTCGGTTATCTCAATTCCCATGAACTCCGGGAAGTCATATGATACTGCATAGCACTGGAAGTTGACTATTGTGCCGTTCCAATCGCGGCCCCACCCCATTCTTGTGGATGCAAGAAGGTTACCTGCCGCCCAGCTTACGTCCAGAATCTGAGGATTGGCCTTAAGCTGCTCTTCTACGGTTTCTGCATTCTGTCCGATATATTCAGTAGTGTGAACGAAGAGAAGCTGCTCCTTGTCGAATCCCATATCGAAATCGACCATATATCTGCGCTGGAGGAAGATTAAGCTTGAGCAGATTATGAGGACAAGCGATATGACGAACTGAAGACCGATGAGAGTATAACGGAGTCTCTGTCCGGTCTTGGTGCCGCTGAATGATCCCTTCAGAACAAGGGCAGGCTCAAATGATGTGATGTAGAACGCAGGGTACAAACTCGATACCATTGCAATGACAACAGCAATCACTACAGTCAGTACAGATACTCCGATATTCGCTCCGAATGCACTGTCTGCACTGATGAGATGAGTGAGCTGACTCATGTTGAAAAGCATCACGAATGCAAATGCAAGGACGAGTGCTAGCAGAATCAGGGTTACGCTTTCTCCAACTGTGCTGATGATGAGTTCACGACGTGTACAGCCGAGTACTTTCTTGGTGTTGACAGCCCTGATACGCTCAGGAATCTGTGCGAAGAAGAAATTGATGTAGTTGATGAAAGCAATGCTTACGATAAGCAGGGCTACAATTATAAGGATGACGGTCGTAGTCTTGCTACCTCTTTCAATAGGGGTGGAGACGTTGGTGGCATAATACAGTTTCTCTAAAGGTATAAACTCGACCTCTGCATTCGATATGAATGAATTGATTGCCTCGTCCATCGCTTCCTGAGTCATTCCCAATTCTTCAGCAGACGGGAAATTGCCGAAATAATCCTTCATCAGGTACTCGCGGGTAACCGAAGCCAGATTCTCCTCCATATCCTTAATCTGAGACGGATCGTAAACCTTAATGAAATAATGATGTCCCCATTCTGAGAAATTGGTTATGCTGTCATCACCCATATTCCAGAGGACCTTCACATCTCTGAAATGAGAATTTTTCGGCAGATCCTTGAAGATGGCTCTGATGGTCATGAGATTGGCATATCCCTCATAACCAAGGCTCATTCCTATCTCGAGGTCAAACTTTTCGGCGATGCTTTCGCTGATGGCAAGCGATTTCGTATCAGAAAGATCTTCAATCGAGCCACTCACGACTTCCAATCCCAAAGCCTCCAAAGCTGTTCCAGTGAAACGGGTGACACCAAGGTCAATATCCTGCTTTACACCATCCCTTTCAATCCAGTATCTCGAGTTCTCAGTGCCGCTGAAACTCACGATACCTCCACACTCAATATTCGGAGATGCCTCAAGGATGATTTCGGCCAGAGGACGACAGAAGTTCAGCTGTCTCTTGTCAGCATCTCCGTCCATGCTGCCGGAAGACATCACAAAGACATTCTCCGAATCCTTGATGCCCTTGTTGAAGTTCAAGTCGTAATCAACCTGTACGAGAATGATGTAGAATGCTGCGAACGCCACAGCCATGCCGAGCACATTGAGGATGCTTGACATGAACGAGCTGCCGCCTTTTCTGAATATGTTGAATAATGCCATTGTATTATTATAGAGTTATAGTGTCTATTTGTAAGTGTCAGTTGTCATTTCGACCGAGCGAAGCGAGTGGAGAAATCTTTACTATGAATTATGATGAAGATTTCTCGACTCCACTTCGTTTCGCTCGAAATGACATTGTACAGTATCTCACGACAGTGCCTTTCAATATTTATGTTCAACTGCGTGTTTTCTTTATGATTTTGTTGATAAGTGGAAGCGACATGCCACCCCCGGCTAGGGGGTGCCTTCGAAGAAGGCGGGGGTCGCTGGAACTTACGACAAAATCATTACAGTTCGTTCTTTACATCGCTTACGATCTGACCGTCGAAGAGGTTGACTATGCGCTGTGCGCAAGCTGCGTCCTTCTGGGAGTGAGTCACCATCACGATGGTTGTGCCTTCCTTGTTGAGCTCAGTGAGGAGATCCATCACCTCCTTGCCGTTCTTCGTGTCGAGGTTACCGGTAGGCTCATCGGCGAGGATCAGTTTAGGGTTTGACACGACTGCACGTGCGATGGCGACGCGCTGCTGCTGACCGCCGGAGAGCTGCTGAGGGAAGTGCTGGGCTCTGTGGCTGATGTTCATTCTCTTGAGCATCTCGGTCACTCGGGCCTTACGCTCCGATGAGCTGATGTTGAGATACTTCAGAGGAAGCTCGACATTCTCATATACATTTAGCTCGTCGATAAGGTTGAAGCTCTGGAACACGAAGCCGATGTTGCCCTTGCGGAACTTTGTTCTGTCTTTTTCCTTGAGCTTTGCCACTTCCTGTCCGAGAAGCTGATAGCTTCCGTCTGTAGGGTTGTCAAGAAGACCGAGGATGTTAAGGAGTGTTGACTTGCCGCATCCTGACGGACCCATGATGGCCACGAATTCGCCGTCATTGATTTCGAAAGAAACCTTGTTGAGTGCTGTTGTCTCGATTTCCTCTGTACGGAAAATCTTGCTGAGGTCTGTAACTGTAATCATCTTAGTATTATTTAATCGTTAATATTCGGTTTTGTTTGTAAAGTAGTATATCAGTATTGTGCCAAACTATATAACTTGTTGTTTTGTAGTTATTTATGAAATTTATCCAATCTCACTCATTGTAAAGAAACTTTACACTTTTGTAAAGCCTTATTCATTCTTCAACGACTCCACAGGATTGCTCCTTGAGATGCGCAGGCTGTTCATGACAACGCAGAATGAAACCAGTGCTATAATGACGATGTCCGCAAGGATAAAGTACCATGGAGATAAAGCAATCTTTTCGGAGAAGTTCTTGAGCCATGCAGAAGCAGCAAAGTAAGCTCCCAAGTTGCCGAGGATGATTGCCGGGATGCTGAGCTTCATGATTTCCGCAACATAAATACCGACAAGCTCTCTGACGGTAGCTCCGTTGATCTTGCGTACTGCCATCTCCTTGCTTCTTCTCTGCGACTCATCACGAACGTAGCCGATGAGTCCGAAGAGGGCGATGAGTATTGATACTACGCATCCGATGATGACTGTATTTCTCATTCTCCTTTCACTGGAATATGCCTCACGCATTGAGTCCTTGTATGATTTCACGACCACATCCTTGTTCTCGATTCTGGACTGTATCACTTCCTCGACCTTTGCAATCATCTCGTTTGTGATCTCGGATACCTTGATGGCCATCCATGGCATGTAGTCCTTACCGACTTCTCCGAAGAACTTGATGCTTGCACGCATGTCCTGATTGGTCAGTGTGTTGATTCTATAGTCCTTATAGACTCCGCTGATTGTGAATGCTCCGTGATCTTCGTCATGTTCTGTGATGTGTACCTGCTTGCCGACAGCACCGTCACTCCAATCCCTGAACTCCATCATCTGCTTCACGAAACTTTCGCTTACTGCAATCTCATCGGCATTCTGAGGATATCTTCCTTCAATGAAAGGAATCTCCAGCATCTCAAACAATCCTGCAGATCCACAATACTGGTCTGCGATATTGAAGAGGTTTTCCTGACCGTTATCAAGCATGTATACATTATTTCCTGATGAGGATTCAAGAGGAAGAGTATATGAAACCTGTACGTCGAGCACTCCAGGAACTAGTTTAAGGTCGTTTATAATTCCTTGATGTACGCTATTGTCTGTTCCTGTAAGTACAGTCCATATAAGATCCTGATACTCATATCCAGGCTTGTCATTGATTGCCTTGTCATACTGTGCTGATATTACACACATAAGCGTGAGGAGCAGAGCGCATATTCCGGTCTGGATGAAAAGAAGTCCAAGTTTCCATACCTTCTTGTTTTCACGGTAGTTTCTGATGGCTGCTCCGGCTGGAATCTTCGAATACAGATAACCTGGCACAATCGCTGCGATGAAGAATACGGAGAGAATAACCACGACAGCTGTTATATATGTTCCTCTGACAAGGAGAGCATCAACCGGAACACCTACGATATCCTTGATTACCGTCTGAAGTGAAAGCACGATGACCGCAACCACGACCAATGCCGCCGCTACATCAACTGCCGCTTCCTTGAACATGATTCCGTAAATGTTTCCGCTAGCTGCTCCATAGCATTTACGCACTCCCATCTCCTTTGATCTCTTCACCAATGCAGATACAGACATCAGGATGTAGTTCAGGAGCGAAATCATGATAAGAAGTATGGCCACTATAGTCAGAATGACCATCATGTTCTTCATTCTTTCAGAAGAGATGTGTTCACCCTTGAGAGGTGCCAGGAAGAAATGGATGTCAAACTCCGATGTTTC
>JAZOPY010000104.1:0-24759 GCA_045655825.1 Candidatus Cryptobacteroides sp.
CCACCATCAACGCTCACGGTAGCGCCCTCAGCAAAAGTACCATAGAGGTAGGCATTACCATACTCATTGGCGGAGATGTGGTAGTAATACGTTTTCGGCTGACTCATTCCGGCCGGAATGAACTTGGTAACTTCTACGTGCAGTTCACTCCCTGCTTTTGCAGCGATACGCAAGCGAGAGTAGGTACGTCCGCCAAACGAGATGTTTATACTTGTGCCGTCGGCCGAGAGGTAGCAGCTGCCCCATAAATATTCAGTGGTGCCGTACTCATCAGCTGGTACGAACATTCCACCCGAAACCTCACAGATAGGCGAATACAAGGCACTGATTTCAGGAGTCTCGCCTTCAAGATACTTAAAGGTGACACCTTCGGGAAGCATCCACTGCGATTCGGTATATCTAAGAGCTGCTGACTGCACGCCATATTTGGGAGAATCAAAGATCATCAGGATCTCATCGCCCTCCTCCCATTCTGTCTTGCCGTCTTCAGGGGTACCGATGGTGCGGGTCTGCGGGTCATCATACGCAGGGAAATCACTTACCACGAACTCCATGCCTTTAACGACCTTCGGAGCATCTGGTTCAAACGTCTCCTCCTGGCTGCACGATGCCATTGCTACTAAGGCAACGGCCATTGCTATATATTGAAATATCTTCTTCATAACGCATTAGTTTAAGTCTTCCTCACTATCTGACCAACCGCCCCAAGGTTCGTCGGTATTAACAATCTCCACAGTCACCTTATCCTTACCCACCTTTACCTTGAAGGTATAGGCATATCCACCTTCGAAGAATGAGATTTCAGGGGTGGGATTTACTGTGGCCTCAAAGTATCGGTTGTCGCTGGTGGTGATGCCCATCGTCACGCCCGATGTATAGTTATACGGCAGCACAAGTGCCTCATAGCGACTGCCGTCAGGAGTCAGCTGTTTTGGGGTGATGTCTGCAACGGATTCACCGAACTCAACCTCAGATGTAGGAAGAATCCATGTACCCTTGTCGTGGATGTCGAGCAATTGGATATTCTGCACCGGATTCTCGTCGTATTCAGTGCCCCAAGTAACCTGCAACTGTACCTTGGCAAGCAGGCGCTGCATCTCCAGATCGATCTTAGAAGCGGTTATATCGCTATAATCGGCATAGAAATACTCCGTACATTCGGTTTGCGACTGGTCTGCAGGAGTGCTGACAGTCAGCTTGTTGCCGTCCGTCAGATCCTTACTATAAGGTATATATGCACCTATCTGCTGCGAAGATTTGACACCTTCATAAAGGACAGTATATATAGGATACCAATCCGTACCGTTATGTTCAGTCCTTACATTCTGGCCGTTGTACTTATCTGCCGAGCCTCCTCTGATGAATACACCCATATAGACAGGCTCATCAAATTTTCCTATAATCACTCCATCGTATATGGCACGCGAAATCAGCTCCGCCACACCGGCCGACTGGATGGTGATGGGATCGTCCTTTGCGGGAACTTGTGAGGTGACATCATCCTGCGTACAGGCCACCATGCCGAGGACTAGTGCCGCAAGAACTATATATTTGTATGTCTTCATATTTCTTTATTTTATGGTTACTTCTTCAAAATAGGATACTTCTCTCCCTGCTCCCAAGCATCGCCAAGCTTTGCTGCGATTTCACCACTGACGAGCTGTGAATGGTAAACACCAAAGACCTTGTCGGTGGTATCGTAAGCATTATGCGTTGTGACTTCAGGCACCGAGCCCAAGTAATAATAGCAATTGCTGACACTGCCAACACCGTTCAGCGTGCCGATAGCCGAGATATGAGCATTTTCGCCAAGGTCAGTATCATCAAGGATATTACCTGCCCAGATGCAGTTTTCAATGTTGGTAGTTGCCCCCGCAAGGCTGTTGCTCACGATGCCGCCTATGAAGATATTGGTAAACGGCTGGTTGTCGCTCGGGTTCACATAGCTTCCGCTCTGGTATGCCGTACGGATGGTACCATAGGCGGCACAGTCGCGGATGGTGCCGACATACTGCGCATTGGCCTTACCGATGAGACCGCCCACGCCGTCCTGGGCACGGTAGATGTCGAGGTCGAGCTCGCCGAGCCACATGCATCGCTCCACGGTGGTGTTGTGGTTTACATAACCAATCAGACCAGCCACGCGGTTCGAGCCGTGCGAGCCCTCGCCAAGCGTCACGTTCACATACGAAACTATGTCCGATATGTAGGAACCCGTCTCTCTGGTAGTGCCGCAGGCAGAGCCTATCACACCGCCTACATAGTCGTGCTTTCCGTTCAGCTTCACTTCGCCATAGATGGTGAAGTTCTTCACATTGCCATCGCGCACCTCGCCGAAGAGGCCCAAGCCATTGCGCTGCGTATCGACATAGAGGCCACGGATTATCTTGCGATTACCATCAAAGACGCCTCGGAAACTCTGCGCGTCATTGCCGCCTTCAACACCTATCGGAGTCCAAGGACGACCTTCCAGGTCAATATCGTTCTTCAGCACGGCCTTGAGGTATCGGCCCCCTTCGCCGCCTTCGTTAACCTGCTGGGCAAACCAGAAGAGGTTGCCGGCATTGTTGATTTCATAATAATCGTCAGCATTGAGCTGTGCGGCTTCATACTCTCCTGTAAGTTTGTTGATGCCATTCTTCCACGTCATATCCTCTGCTTCGCCTGCATCGATAGTGCCTCCGTCCTTCCAAGGGGTAACCTTGACATCAATCAGCTCTACAACTGGGATAGATCCTCCGGTGTGGTCTTCGTCATAGGTGACGCCCAACGTAAGGACATGCACCTTGCCTGGCTCCAGCTTCATGTCGGTCTTTGGAGTAAAGGTGTATTCCACATCCTCTACCTTAAAGGTCATAAACTCTGTTCCGGCCGCAAGAGTCTGAGGAACTACGATGAAAGGAGCGCACTCGAAATCATCGTTGCGGTAGCCGGATTGAGTAGATGTAGAGACCTTGGTGAAAGCTGGTAGACTCACGCTTCTGGCACGACGGCCTGTTACATCTAAATAAATATCCCCATCAGCTTCTCCACACGTTATAAATCCGTTGCGTACAATCTGAATTTCTGCATCGTAAGGCGCATGTTCCTGCTCTTCGTGAATGAGAATGTTCACCTTGAGCTGAGCCATCAGATGCTTCATGGTAAACTTCTGAGGCTTGTTTAGGGCTGTAGCCTTTGAGTAATGTACCATGTATGGGTATTGTCTGTAATCATCCAATATGTCAACCATATATTCAAATTCACCGCCGCAATCAAGAGCAAATACCTCTATCTCCTTTGTTTCATCTGTTGGCCATTTGGGAGTGGCGGTAACCCAGCTTGAAGTTTCACCTTCCACCCTCAATACACCGTCATAATTCATACGGCTTTTACCTTCCCACCAACGTGTCGTAACGGCATATTCTTTCGGCTCCGCTGTGCTTCCCGAACGGGTGATGACAGGGATCCACTCTTCAGCGCCTGGCGTCACCATCTCTTCCTCGATAGGATTGCTGCACGATGCAAGCAATGCCATACCTATGATTGTGATATATTTCTTCATAATCTTATTCCTTTATTACCATCCAACATTCACGTCTCCACCGCCACCCATATCGCCGCCGTCGCCTAAGCCTCCATCCACGGGCACCTGTACCGTGATGCTGCAAGTAGCTGTCTTGCCATTGACTGAGGTGGCTGTGAGGGTGGTAGTTCCACCTGCCAAAGCTGTTACCACGCCGTCACTAGTGACTGTGGCCACCTTATTATTACTGCTACTCCAAGTAAGGTGCTTATAGGTAGCATTATCCGGATTGACCGTAGTAAAATCAGAGAGTGACAATGTCTCGCCCACCTTGATAGTGGCTTTGTCGGCAGGCAATGCTATGGTGACAGACTCGACTGGCATAATCACGGTAACCGTACAAGTAGCCGAAAGCTCGCCATTAGGCGTTGTGGCAGTGATGGTTGTCGTGCCGGAGCCCACACCTGTTACCTTACCATCATTAACTCTGGCAATTGATTCGTCAGCAGTGCTCCATATCACACTCTTGCTGTATGCATCATCCGGAGTGACTGTGGCTGTCAGTGTATAGCTCTCAGCATAATTGAGTTCGAGCACATCCTTATCCAACACAAGTCCCGTAACGGCATCATTGAGACCCACATTGATGGTGTATGACTTGCCGCCTACCCAGTTGTAGAGGTCATCGTCATATAGGTTGTTAGCTCCGGCAATCTTTGCCCCGTCAAGAACGAAAGAGAGGTATTCATTGTCGGGATTCTGAGCACTGATGGTGAAGCGCAACTGCTTGTCCTTGAAAGCATTGTCGTCAGCAAGCGGGAAAGCGAGCGCATAGGCGGTGTACTTTCCACCAGGAGCCAGGTCTGCATTGATTGAGGCTGCCAGCTCTGTATATGAAGCTTCGCTATATTTGAGTTCAGGGCTATGATTTGCATTAACTTCGAACCATACTGACTGCGAAGCTACCGGATACTCATTACCGTCGGCATCCACCACGGTCACCTTGACGCTGTTGATACGTGTCGTCCCGGGACGGTTGTTGGTAATCTTGAAGCGCAAAGTGGCTGGGATGTGGTAGAACGAAAGCCTAGCACTGCTGCCGTCAATGAGATCGTGAGCATACATGTACATATAGTCACGAAGGAAAGCAGGAGCCTTGTCTTCGTCCTGCACAAAAGTGGCCGGCATAGGCAAGCTAGCGTTAAACATATTATCATCGCTAAAGACTTCCGAGCCATTGACAGAAGTGAGCGGCGTCAAGGCTACCACCTCGTATCCGTCATAGGCGCCACTCGACAATGGCGAGGCATACTCTTCCATGGTCTCGAAGATAGCCCAATGGGCATCATCAACGTAAGTACCGTGCGGCTTGATGTTGACAAAGCTATGATAATTCTCCGCCGTGCTGGCAAGGAACTCTTCCTTATGGAGTGCCATCACCATCTCATTGCCATCCTGCCCTTCAGCAGTGTAGTCCCATTGGAAAATCAGATTGCCGCTACCTGTAGGGTCATCCCACGAAGCGCGCGTAGCAGTCTCGATGCCTGCACCACCTTCAAAGCTGAGACGGTAAGTCGCAGCAGGCTGCTCGGGAGTGTTGGGCAGATCCGGCTGCTCAGGCGTAACATCCTCACGGTTACACGACGCAAGGAGTCCCGCTGCAGCAACTGCCGTTGCTAGTATTTTGAAATATCTGTTCATATCATTCTCGGTAAATAGGTTAGTAACTGAGGTAAGGACCAAACTCCGAATCGTCACTGTCAGGGCCATATCCGCTTGCCTGCAGAATGGCCTGCTCGACCATAATCTCCAGAACCTCCAGCTTCGGAGACTCATAGGTTGGTGTGTGCTTGTTTTCCTTGTTCATATTGTGTAGGTTTTATTATTTCATACTTCTATTAAACAATAAAAGCCTCCCTGACACGTATGTCAGAAAAGCCAATGATAGCCTGCAGGTAGATTCTTCAACGCCAAATCATACACAGCAGAACCCGGCACATAAGTCATGTCCAGAAAGAAGGATGTGTTTAATGATGTGAGTAAGGTTATGATTATCCGAACGCATACTTTCAACAATTCCCCGTTAATTCTACAAATATAACATTCCCAATCCACAATTCAATGGGTTGCGGTGGATTTTTTTCGTTGAAGGCATTGATAAACAGCGGTGTCGCACAGTGCCACAATCCTTTCCCTTCGGGAGCCTGCGGCTCCCTCGGGTGCCACTCGGTGGCTACGCCACTTCGCGGTCGCCCCTGGCGGCTGTCGCCGCTCGTGGTGCTGTGTATAATATCAATGTGGATGATGCTGGTGTTTTTGCTGTGATCTTGAAACTCTAATGCCGAAGGTGTTCCTCAAATACTTCTTCGTGAACACCCAGACCGGTGAGAAGTCAGGCAAGATGCTCGCTACCGTGAAGCTGGGGTAATCCTCTGATTCCCGTCAAATCTAGCCGGAAACGGCCTAAATGAATGTCCGCTGTAGTGACCAGCCATGTGGAGGGCATTATAGATTGGCTATCAACCTGAGCTATTCTACTCTGTCAAAACTCAGGTATCTGTCTCTGAATCTTCTGAATATGTCAGCGTATTCTTCAGGAGATTCAGAGATTAGTTTATCTGTAAAGGATTCCAAAGAGATGCTTTGGAGTTTGCCTTGGTATTCAGGTCGCATTTCGTTTGTGATGGAAAGTACTTCATCATCTGTGGACGGATGAATCTTTGGAGAGAGTACTATAGAAAATGATTCAGCACCAATCCACTGTCCATAACTTTCACTCAACAGGAAGTTTCTATATATCTGAGTGAGTTTGGTCTTCTTTTCCTTGATTCTTTCCTCTATGTCGCTGTTAAAGCAACTGAGCTTCTTGATTGTTTCTATGCCTTTATCGGTTTTAGAGGCTTCGTTTGTTCCAAGATTCTCAGAGTATTTGGTCTCTATAGCAATGAACCCGTCTTTCCCATCCTCTGTCTTGAAACAGATGATTGCGTCCATTGCGCTTTTGTCGCCGGTCAGATCTTTGTAGTTCGATGGGATAAATTCCAGATCCACCTTTGTGACAAGATGTATTGGGAACATCGGCAGTGCAGACTTGATGACTCTTGTCGCTTCTTCAGGTGATTCTTCCAATAGTTTTCTTAAAGGGCAAAACAGGTTGAATGCCATTGGCTGACTGGAAAGGAGATTGTTGAAAAGTCTGTCTGATTCAATCGTTTCGTATTTCTCCCTATGCTCAACACGATGCTTTGCATAGTCAAAGATATAATCTGCAAGGAAGTTCGCACCAGAGATTTCTCCTCCCTCTATATAGTTGCCATAATAGTGGAGCCCGTCTCGTCCTTTATATGGTCTTATTGCAAGGCCTTGTTCTGCACGATACATTGACTGCAGCAATCTGCATTTCGCTACAAACTTTGAGTCGCCAGAATACGGCTCTCCGAATTTCTCTATCATATTCATGTGGTTTTCAATGACTATAGCAGATATTGATTCACTTCCTCAAGATTATCACTCACAAGGTCAAACAGTTTGTACATAAGTTCTGCTTCCTGCATTTCGGGGATATATACGATGACCTTCTTTCCTGCACCTTTCATCCATCCGGCTTCGGTATGCGCACTGCGACCGCATGGGAGCACCAATAGGCATGTATCTGCCCAGTTTAGTGCATCAAGATCGGCCTGGAACTGACGTTCTGATGATGGATGCTGCAGGCCTTGTTTGTACTGCTCGACATTCCATTTATCAAATTCAGGGTCAATGTCTTTCCACATGAAGGCTCCATGATTGTGTGGCGGGTTGCGGAAGTCATAGACTTCATGGCCATATTCACAGAGTTTCTTAACTACCTCAGGGAAATACTGGTTTCTCCAGCTGCTTGCAACGTATATTTTTGCCATGTTGGTTTGGGTTAGATATGCGAAGATAAGCATTATTTAGTATAACATTTGCATTGTTACCAAATATTGGTAACTTTGTAAAAATTTGTAGTATGAAAACAACATCAGTAGCACTTGGTCCCTACTTCGAGGACTTCATCAAGGCTCAGATAGCACAGGGCAGATACAACAACGCCAGCGAAGTGATTCGTGCCGGCCTACGCATGCTCGAAGACAACAACATCAGAATTGCCGCACTCAAGAGCGAGATAGAAGAAGGACTAAACAGCGGCGAGGCAATAGAATTCGACCCAGCAGCACACCTGAAATCCCTGAAAGCATCAAAACGCAATGCCTAAGGTCCGATACTCCAACAAAGTAACATTACATTCATCCAACAAACAAAGGCGGTCCTCCAGTGCAAGTCGCCACCCTCGAACGTCTGGTGTGCTTAGTGTAGGCCGGTAGTCGCACAGTGCCACAATCCTTTCCCTTCGGGAGCCTGCGGCTCCCTCGGGTGCCACTCGTAGTGCAGAGGATAATATCAATGCTAGCGGATGTCTGCGTCTCTCCCTAGACTAAACAAGACTATCCTAACACAGGTAAAGTGCTACATGAGTATAAGGTTTTCATGCGCAACCCTAAAGATCGTCTTTCTCTGAAAACCTTCGACGGTCACCTCAAAGGGTTCGCAAGGAATCTGAAGACGCGCAATTTGTTGATGCCGGCTACGATCAGCATGACCAATAGAACTAACAGCAGGCTGATCTCCAGGTTGAAGTCCGAAAGGTGCAGAGCAGAAGCAATCGGTGGTATCAGGACGGCTATAATTATGCTGTGATACAGATAATATATCAGACTGTCCTTGCCTATTGAAGCCAGCAGCTTATTCTCACCCGGAAGACTGAATACTGAAACAGACAAGGCGAAGGAACATAGAAGAATATAGCCTTTCGCAAGGATCCGGTCCCATCCATATTGATTAGCCCCGTAGATCAGTTCTCTTGCATCATACGGAAGGATATCAAAGGCAACTACACAAACGGCAAGAATAAGAATCACAGCAGCCAGCGGACGCGATATCCTGATTGACGGCACAATACCCTGCCCCACGTAATATCCTAGCAGAAAGAATGGAAGGAAATGCAGTGTACGCTGGATGGAAAAATAATGTCCTCCCGGCAGCAGGCCACAGACAAGCGAAATTATGATGGATAACGCAATCACGGCACATGGGTATCGATTCAGTAGACCCGAACAGAACTGCACTATCAATCTCCAATACACGAGACTCAGAAGGAACCATAGGGTCCATGCCGGCACCAAAGCGTGTGATACATCTAGAGATTTGCCTGCGATCAGCATTCCTGCCAAATGGATGCAGTGAAAAATCAAAAGCACGAGCAGGAGCGACCCTACCCCTCTGAAAAAACCTGTGAGTGAACCCTTTTTACGCGTAAAGAGACCTGATACGAAGATGAACAGAGGCATATGAAACATGTATATGAAATCATATACCTTCTGGCTGAGATAGCTATCGTCAAAGTTGCCGATTACGTGTCCCAGCACGACACAGAAAATCAGTGCTCCTTTAATTGTATCGATTCTTAAGTCACGCTTCATATTATAATTTGATAAATTCCTGGATCGTGATATCCTCGTTCACTTCTGAGGTCCTCCAGTAGATATTCTCAATGATTTCTACCAGAGAACGGCTCTCTTGATAGCGCAGATAATCAGGGTTAAGGTCACCTATGCGGCAACGGTCAAGTGCATCAGCATCTTTGAGTATAGCCATGACATCATATCCGTCATCGCCTGGTCTTGTCCATTCTTTTTGAGAATGCTGAATGACTGCCTGTTTAAGATATACCCTCTCCTCATCAGTGAGAGCATATTTTTCCCAAAGTGCACTGTATTTGTCAAAATGCCAGTTCACTGCATTCATGCCATGCTCTTCGTCAAAGAAGTCGTTGGTACGGCCAAGGTCGTGGATATAAGCACCGCAGAAGGCAATAAGGCCGGCGCGAGGCATACGCAGACGCTGTGCAAGTAAAGCACAGGCAATCATGGTACGGTATATGTGGCCAATACCGTGCAATGGCTCATGGACTGGTCTGGTGAACATGTTGTTGGTAAGGGGAAAATCTTCTGGATCGACCCCAATAAACTGGAGTGCATCGAGGATCTCTTCTGAAGAGATGCTGTCTTTCAGGTACTCAAGGACTTCCTCGAAATCCCCGCTGACCAGATCAAAAAGCTTGTACATGAGCTCAGGCTCCTGCATTTCAGGAATGTAGACCAATGTGCGTTTACCCGAGCCTTTCATCCAGCCGGCTTCAGTATGAGCACTGCGGCCACAAGGAAGCACAAGCAGACAGGTATCAGCCCAGTTCAAGGCATCAAGATCTGCCTGGAACTGAAGCTCTGAAGCTGGGTGCTTCAACCCCTCTCTGTATTCCGATACTCCCCACTTGTCAAAGTCCGGATCCAGGTTCTGCCACTTGAAACCGCCCTGTCCATGAGGCGGATTGCGGAAATCATACACCTTGTGTCCTGCTTCCCTCAAGCGCTCAACCACCTCCGGGTAGTACTGGTTCCTCCAGCTGCTCGCTACATATATCTTTGCCATGCTTCTCTCTTTTTTATCTTCGCGAAGATACTCAATTTTTGCAAGCATGCCAGAAGATAATTTTATTATCTTTGCGTGCCAAACGGGAAAAGATGCCACAGAAACAATCGATACTTGGACATCTGGCGGGTTTCATTGCATATGCGATATTCGGATTCAACATCATCGTGTGCAAGGACCTGACAAGCGACGGACTGATTCCGCCGCTGGGTATCTTTACGCTCAGGTCCCTGGGAGCCGGCGCGCTTTTCTGGCTGATTTCCCTTTTCATGCCTCGTGAGAAGGTAGACAGGAAGGATTTCCCCAAGATCTTCATTGCATCCATGCTGGGTTTCTTCACATGTCAGATCACGTTTCTGGTAGGTCTCCCCTATATCACCCCGATGGACTGTTCGATCATGACGGCGCTTGCACCGGTATATACCATGATTGTTGCTGCCATTGCGCTGAAGGAGCCTATCACATTCAAGAAAGCCGGCGGCGTTGCCATCAGTCTGGCGGGAGTGATATATCTGATCCTCAGCCGCAGTGCAATTGCCGGAGGGGCTGCGCAGACAACTCCGTTCGGCATCGTGATGATAGTGTTCAACATCCTCAGTTTCTCGATGTACCTCGGCATATTCAAGCCGCTGATAGCCAAGTATTCTGTCGTGACTTTCATGAAGTGGATCTTCCTGTTCTCCTTCTGCGTTGCAGCACCGTTCTCGGCTAGAGGATTGACTGAGGTTGACTGGGCAGGCATCCCTTCAATTCAGTATGCAGAGCTTGCCTATCTGATAATCTGCGCGACGTTCATCACCTATTTCCTGATTCCGGTCGCCCAGAAAAGGATACGCCCTACCATCATCAGCATGTATTCGTATGTGCAGCCGATAATCGCCATCTCCATCAGCATTGCAATCGGAATGGACATTCTGACCTGGCAGAAGGTTCTGGCTGCCGCGATGGTATTCGGAGGAGTAATCATAGTAAGTTACAGCAAAAGTGCAAAACAATAACATTATATAATCATGAAAAGAATTCTTTACATCATTGCGTGCATCTGCATCGCTGCATGCGCGCCAAAGAAAGCTGAAACGAAGCTTACAGACCGTATGGTCCATGACCCTAACTACACCAACACGGAGACCATCCTTCATGTATGGAGCTGGAACTTCCCTACCATCACGGAGAACATGAAGCAGATCGCCGATGCCGGATTTACCATGATCCAGACATCTCCGGTCAACGCCTGCTTCAGCCCTGAGGGAGGTAACATCAAGATTCTTGATGAGAAGGAAGGTAACTGGTATCATTACTATCAGCCTACAGACTGGACAGTCGGAAACAATATCGTAGGTACTGAGGAGGAGATGCAGATCATGCTCGACGAAGCAAAGAAATACGGCATCCGCGTGCTTGTGGACGTGCTTCCAAACCACACAGCATTCGACATCGACCTCGTGACAGACGAGTTCTATGCAGCTGTCGGTGGACGCGAGAAGATGTTCCACACTCATGGTCTTGAGGGCATCAACGACTACAACGACCGCACACAGTGCACTCACCAGGGTGTCGGCGGACTTCCTGACGTAAACACAGAGAATCCCCTCTTCCAGAAGTACTACATGCAGTTCGTGAACAAGCTCATCCAGATGGGTGTGCGTGGCTTCCGTTATGATACCGCAAAGCACATCGGTGTGCATTCTGACCCGCTCGATACTGAGGCTGGCGTTACTGAGAACGACTTCTGGGATGTGGCTACAGGCCGCAAGGAAGTGCTTGGTGTATCACTCTGCATTCCATACGACAGCCTCTTCGTATATGGTGAGGTCCTTCAGGACAGAAACGTTCCTGAGGAGGAATATGCAGGCTATTTCGGACAGACAGCGTCGAGCTACGGTCATGTGCTCCGCGAGGTTCTCTGGCACAGAAGTGCTAAGGGATATAACCTCCTTGACTGGTGTCACCGTGCTGCTCCGGAATACCTTACAACATGGGTTGAGAGCCACGACACATACTGCAACGCAAATGAGAGCGCAGGCCTGACTGACGCCCAGATCCGCACAGGATGGGTATTCCTTACAGCACGTCAGAACGGTACACCGCTCTTCTACAGCCGTCCGATGAATTCGACACGTGAGAATTACTTCGGAGACAACCTTCTCGGCGCACGCGGAAACGATGAGTTCTTCCACCCTGAGGTTGTGGCTGTGAACAAGTTCCGCCAGGCAATGGAAGGCCAGGTAGAGAATGTACAGATCTCCGAGGACGGAGAAATTGTTGTCATCAGCCGTGGCGACAAGGGCGCAGCAGTAATTAACTTTGCAGCTGAGGCTAATGGTTTTGAACTTTCTGTTGGTCTTTCTGACGGCACATACACCGATCAGGTTTATGGAAGTTCATTCGTAGTTGAGAACGGCGTGCTCAAAGGAACAGTTCAGGCAGAGACCACTTACATCATTGTAAAATAACCATAGCCGGACAGTTTCGACTATCCATATATCATCGTCCCGGAATCCGTACGGTTTTCGGGACGATGTTGTTTATGCTCGCGACGCAGGTTTTCAGGTGGATTTACTTGCGTCGCTGGAAGCAAATGTTTATATTTGTGTGCGTCTCAATTTGATATTCCCATGAAAAGATTCATTACATCACTGATCCTCATTGCGACCTGCTGTATTTCTTTTGCACAGCATGACATGACCCCTGTTGACTGGAAGGAAATAAAGAAGCAGGTCAAAAAAGATCCGCAACGAGTAAATGAGCTTGTAGCTGCTCTGGCTACACCCGAAATGTACGACAGTCTTTCTCTTGAAGACTGCATTCTTGGCTTTTACGGTCAGTCCATACTGGTCAAGAATGCCGGTCGAGACAAGTCAGATGAGGCGTCGCGTCTTTATAAGCAAGGTGAATATGAAAAGGCGCTGGCTGCTGCCGGCGAGGCCTTGGAGAAAAATCCTCTGAATATAAGAGCTCTCGAAAAAAGTGCGTATTGTATTATTGCTCTTATGGAGACAGGTGACACAGCATACACTGATAGTGACCTTGAACTCTATGTTATGAGAGAAATAAAGCTTCTCTCGACTATTGCAAAGACAGGAGACGGTTCAGAAGAGTACCCTTTCTGTGTCACAAGCGTTGATGACGAATATGATTTCATGAGAACATACCTTCGTTTATCTCGAATCGGAGGACAAGCTCTGGTTGGCAGCTGTGATGTTATCACTATTGCAGAGCAGAGTGAGTATTACAAGGCTGATAAGATATACTTTGATGCAACCCGGCCATTGGAGATCATGGAGGAACTTTTCAGATTCTAAACATTAATAACCAATAACTATGAGAAGAACAATCTTGATGGCATGTGTCGCAGTGATCATGGCGGCATGCGCTTCCCAGCCAGCAGAGAAACAGGCTTGGGTGAAAGTGGAAGGCAACAAGTTCATTGACCCTCAGGGAAATGAGCTGGTATTCAGAGGACTCTGTCTGGCAGATCCTGTAAAGCTTGTCAGAGACGGCCAGTGGACAGAGCGCATCTTTGCTGAGGCAGAGGACTGGGGTGCTAACGTCGTACGCTTCGCCGTGCACCCTGCAAACATCAATGCAATGGGCTGGGATGCGACTTTCGAAGCTATGGACCAGGGAATCGAGTGGGCGAAGAAACATGGTCTGTATGTGATCATGGACTGGCACTCAATCGGAAACCTCAAGGATGCAAAGTATACAAACCCTATGTACGACACAACCCTCGAGGAGACCCTCAAGTTCTGGAGTACAGCTGCAGAGCGCTACAAGGACGAGCCGACCGTAGCTCTCTATGAAGTCTTCAACGAGCCTACAGTTACAGGTCCTGACACCGGATCATGTACATGGGAGGAATGGAAGGCAATCCAGGAGCAGATCATCGACACCATCCGTAAGCATAATCCAAATGCAGTATGCCTCTGCGCAGGTTTCAACTGGGCATACGATCTCACTCCAGTAGCATACGCCCCTATCGAGCGTGAGAATGTTGCGTATGTTTCGCATCCATATCCTATGAAGCGCGAGCAGCCATGGGAAGAGCAGTGGGAAAAGGATTTCGGCTTCGTGGCAGACAAGTACCCTGTCATCTGCACCGAGATCGGCTTCTGTCTCGAGCATGAGAAGGGAGCGCACATCCCAGTAATCTCTACAGAGGTATACGGAGAGCACATCACCAAGTATTTCGAGCAGAAAGGCATCTCGTTCACAGTATGGTGCTTCGACACAGACTGGTCACCGACCCTGATCGAGGACTGGAACTTCACTCCAAGCACCCAGGGCCGCTTCTTCAAGGCATATCTCCAGAAGAAGGCTGCAGAGAAATAGACGAAGGCACTGCCATCTACGATAATCCCGAAGTTTTGACCGAAACTTCGGGATTGTTGCATTAAACGGCCATATTTCAACGTTTTCGTGCAGTAATCCCTAAAAAAACGCCAATACTTCGGGATTATCGCACAATCAAAGTTCTCTGTACCCCTGATTGATGGAGAAAGTATTCCTAACCTGTCAACTTCTCCGTAAAACTGCCCGATTTACGGACAAAGTATACCCGAAACTCTAACTTCTCCGTAAAACTGCCTGATTTACGGACAAAGCATACCTGAAACCCTAACTTCTCCGTAAAACAGCCCGATTTACGGACAAAGAATCCCCGAAACTCTAACTTCTCCGTAAAACAGCCCGATTTACGGACAAAGCATACCTGAAACCCTAACGTCTCCGTAAAACTGCCTGATTTACGGACAAAGCATACCTGAAACCCTAACGTCTCCGTAAAACTGCCCGATTTACGGACAAAGAATCCCCGAAACCCTAACTTCTCCGTAAAACAGCCTGATTTACGGACAAGTTTTTACGATATGTGGTAACTGTCATATCGAGCGAAGTCGAGATATCTGCAGACTATTTATTATCTTTGTGGAGATAAAACCATCAAGATATGTATCAGTTTCAGTGTGATTATAACGAGGGCGCACACCTGCGCATAATGGAGCGCCTTATAGAGACCAATTTCGAGCAGACCGTGGGGTACGGGGAGGACCAGTATTGTGCGCAGGCACGTGAGACGATAAAGTCAGTCGTGGGTCGCGATGATGTGGACGTTCACTTCCTTGTGGGCGGCACCCAGGCAAACGCGACAGTGATCTCATCGGTTCTGCGTCCTCATCAGGGCGTCCTTTGTGCTGACACCGGGCATATCAATGTTCATGAGACAGGAGCCATCGAGCACAGCGGCCATAAAGTTCTCGCTCTGAAGCACACCAACGGACTTCTAGCAGCTGAAACGATCCGCGAAGCCATGGAGGAACACCTGGCAGAAGACGGTCCGGAGCACACCGTGCAGCCGGGAATGGTCTACATCTCATTCTCCTCAGAGGTCGGAACTGTATACTCTCTCAAGCAGCTTGAAGAAATCGCGGCAGTATGCAGGGAGTACAACCTGCCGCTTTTCATCGACGGTGCCCGCATGGGTTACGGACTGGCTTCAGAGGGATGCGATGTGACCATAAAGGACATCGCACAGCTGGCTGACGTGTTCTACATCGGCGGCACCAAGCAGGGTGCCCTCTTTGGCGAGGCAGTGGTGATTGTGAATGACAACCTGAAGAAGGATTTCAGATATTTCATCAAGCAGAACGGTGGCATGCTCGCAAAAGGCCGACTTCTCGGCATACAGTTCCAGACACTCTTCGAGGACGGATTGTATTTCCAGACCGCTGAGCATGCAGTAGGGCTGGCTCTAAAAATCCGTGACGTCTTCAAGGCCAAAGGATATGAGTTCCTGGTGGAAAGTCCTTCAAACCAGCAGTTCCCTATCCTTCCGAACGACGTTATTGAACGGCTTTCAAAAGACTTCAAGTTCTCAATCTGGAAGAAAGTCGACACAGAGCGCACAGCTGTCCGCTTCTGCACAAGCTGGGCGACTCGAGAGGAAGCAGTAGAAGCACTTATAAGTGCAATTTAATTACGACAAATGACTAAACGTCGTAAATAGGCATGCAAATACCATGGTATGTGCATGCGCCTGAGACCATCTCTACACAAAAAGAGCGAAAACTTGATAGATGGTCCTCAAAACTCGTGTAAATGATGTAAATTTCCGACCATTGCTACAAAATTTCAACAATTTATGTAGAGATGGTCGGAACTATCAAAAAGGCACTTTAGTAATTTATGTCAACAGTCATGCATAAGGATTTGAATGGCAGGCCGGCAGGCTCGCTAGACAGAAATGACTAAAGGTCTACATACTATTTCTAATGGCAATCATGGTGACTGCAAGCTTCACCGTTGTCAGTAACCTTACCATCAAGGTATGCCGCAACAAGTTCCTCGACATCTCCACTGCAGCCTCTTATGACCTGAATGCGCTGTGATTGCAGTACATTGAGTGCACCTTGACCCATGTTGCCTGCCAACATGACAGCCACACCCATCTGCCTTAGCACCGGAGCAATTCCGCTTTTGCACCCACATCCCTCCGGTGATGCCATCTTGCTCTGGCCAACCACCTTGCCATCGATCACATCAAATATTGTGTAATACGCACAGTGTCCGAAATGATCATCAACCATGCCTTCTCTTGTTGGTATCGCTATCTTCATATCAAATGCATTTTGAATATGCAAAGATAGATAATTTTAATAACCCAATCCAGCAGGAGCGAACCAGAAAACAGCGTGTTACACAAACACTTGATTGCCAAACACTTAAGGGGTGGTGCCTGCAGAACTTGGACAGCAGGCATCACCCCTCAATCAGCTAATAATCAATGGATTAAGCTAAACGCCAAACACTGAACAACTAGAACCTCCAGCTGGCTTTGAACATCATGTTCAGAGGTGCCTGAGGGTAAACTCCCACCTCCTTGTAATACAGGTCCTCTTCCTGGAAGTATGCCCTCCAAAGCCATGCGTCCGCGTAGTACATTCTATTAAACAGATTGTTTACATGCAGGCTTAAGGTCAGACCAGAGAACGGCTCGTAACCAAGAGATAGGTCAGCAACGAAATATGCAGGAATGGCTCTCTCGTCAGAAGACGTATTGTCATAGAACTGCTTGCCAACATATTTGCCATTCATGGACATATAGATGGAATTAAGCGATCTGACAGAAGAAGCAAACGGCTTGAATGTCACTCCCGCCATACCCACAAGCGACGGTGACATCAGGATATCCGTATTCTCAAACTCGACCTGGTGCTGTCCGAGATAATTCCAGTCATTCATATTGTCATACTTCTCATAGTATGCAGTATAGTTGCGGATCTTATTGGTAGACAAGGTCAGGTTACCTGCGATCTGAACCCATGGAGCAATCTTCCATGCGGCTGCCAGTTCGACTCCCCTTCGCCAGCTGCGAGGAACATTTTCCTTGATTGCATAACCTACGTCAGTCAGCTTTCCGGTCTCAAGCAACATGTCCCAGTACTCCATCAGATACACATTTGCAGACAAGGACAGGTTCTCGGAAGCATACTCATAGCCGAGTTCTATATCAAGCATCTTCTCGGGACGAATATCCACTCCTCTTGAAGCGACTCCAGCCATTGCAGCTTTATTTGCATCAAGAATCAACTCCTTGATATCGCTTCGTCCTGGCTCTCTATGGCCAAGGGCGGCAGAAGCATAAACACGTGACGAGGGACTCCAACGGTATGACAGTCCTGCACGCGGATTAAAGAACTGCCAGTTGTCCTTATGATCGAGCAGCACTCCGTCATCCTCGGGACCCGACATGTCAAGCCACACTCCCCTGTACTGCAGGTCTGCAAACGCAGTCAGTCCATCGCAGCAAAGTACCTCGCCGCGCACGAAGGCGCTTGCCTCATGCTTCAGGCCTCGATTCAGGTACCACTCATGGCTTGCATAATCATAAGAGTCGCCTAAAATATTGTTCCATAGCACGCTTCCGATATGGTCTCCATCATAACGTGACAAGTTCAGACCTGCGGTCATGCGAAGTCGCTCCGAAGTGTATCTCAAATCGGAATTCAGGACGAAATAATCATTGGCCAGAGCCTCGCGTGTAATAAAATCACCTTCTTCATAGACCACTCCATCAATCACAGGAGCCTGCATCAGATATTTTCCAAAGGACTTCCCCGCCTTGTAGTTCTCATAGTAGCCGTCACCACGTGTATAGTTGAATGTGGAACTCCAGGCCAGCTGATCAGAGAAAGAATGCGTATAATTCAGCTGCAGATGATGCTGCGCATAGTTATCTGTCTCATTATCATAATAATGCACATTCCCGAACTGGTCGTAATACTCACCTGCAGGATTATATCTTCGATCAAGTTCATACTGCTCCAGACTTATGCCCTCCCATGTGATTCCAGTACGCTGAGAACCCATCAGGTAGGTAAGGCGAAGGGAATTGCGTTCATTCATCCATCCTAGCACAGCCATGGCAGAATGTACATCAGCATAGGCATTCCTGATGTATCCGTCAGTCATTCCACGTGAGTACGCAGCGTTAAAATACAGGCCGGACTTGGTCAAGCCGGTTCCTGCCGCGAACGAACCGATGAAAGTGCCGTAAGATCCGACAGAAAGGTCAGCAGACCCGAAAGGCTCGGCATTGACAGCAGCCGTACTCATATTGATACTTGCTCCAAAGGCACCGGCTCCATTGGCAGAAGTTCCCAATCCACGCTGCAGCTGAACGCTTGAAATCATCGATGAAAGTGCCGGGATATTGACCCAGAACACTTCCTGAGACTCCGCATCATTAAGAGTGATTCCATTCAGAGTCACGTTGATCTGAGATCCTTTTGAACCACGCACGGTCATCTTGGAATAGCCCAGTCCGGTACCGCCTTCATTGACGGAAACCACCGAAGGCTTCAGAGCGAGATTCATCGGAAGTGAATTCAGAGGATTGGAACGCTGAAGCTGTTCCTTGCCAACCATTGTGAAAGTCACAGGCGTATCCTTGCCTGCCCTTGAAGACGAGACGACAACACTGTCAAGCCTCTCGACCTTTTCATCGGCCGCTTCTCTCTCCGCACCTTGTACAGAAAGAGGAATCAGCGCGGCGAGCGCTGTAATAAATAAAAAACCTCGCATAATGTCAGATACATTTATGCAAGGGGCATGTACACATGAATGTACAATTGAGACTGTATATCCCTACGCCGGCATTATCCGGATCAGGTCAACGGGTATGATCTCAGCCTCGCGGAACCGCTCAGCACCCCTAACGGGTGCAAAGTTAAATAAATTGCTTAACTTCGCAATGTAATTTTAAAATTTAGAGGTCATGGGACTTGGGAAATGGATTATAGGAGGCCTCGGATGGGCCATGTTCGGACCTATCGGAGGAATATTGGGATATATTTTTGCGTCTGGATTTGAAAGAATGTCAGAGGCAGCAGCAGAATTTGAGAAAGGATATAATAGAAATCAGGAGCAGAGAAACAGCTTCCTTGTAAGCTTGCTCGTGCTGTCTGCAGCTGTCATCAAGGCTGACGGCAAGGTGACTTCTGCTGAAATGTCGAAGCTCCGCGAGTTCTTTGCGAGAAATTTCGGTGCCGTAGCAGCTGATGAAGCCGAACGAATCGTCAATGAACTTGTCAAGAAAGACTTCAATGTATACGAAGTATGCGCACAGGTACGCTCAAACATGAACTACTCCCAGCGCATGCAGCTGTATCACTATCTCGTATCATTAGGAGCAAGCGACGGACTTGTGCAGTGCGAGATCCAGCTCCTTGAGAACATTGCTGACGCTATCGGTCTGCAGAAGGCGGATGCCGAATCCATCATGGCTCAGTTCAAGCCTGACAATGACAGAAACTACAAGATTCTGGAAATCTCTCCAGACGCCACCAACGATGAGGTTAAGAAGGCCTATCGAAGAATGGCGGTAAAATATCATCCTGACAAAGTGGCAACTCTTGGAGAAGACATCCAGAAAGCCGCAGAAGAGAAATTCAAGGCAGTCTCACAGGCCTACGATGCCATCTGCAAGGAGAGAGGCATCTAGATAATCCAATACACTTTTCCAGTCGGGGAACCTCTCTGAGCCGAAGTGTATCCACTCCCCTTCAAACTCGCTTGCGCCATGTTTAGGGCGGTCATCTATAAGATAATCTCCCTTGCAGAGGTGCTTGCAGTGAGTGATGAGCATCTTCTTGTGGAAGACATCATCGAGATACTTTGTAATCCAGACAACCTTGTCACTCCATGCTGAAGGGTTTTTCCAAGGAGCGGTCGAGAGAATGTAGCAGTCATATTTCTGATTAAGCGCACGAACTGCCTCAAGCGCACCAGGCATCGGCAGCATCTGACCGAACAGGCCAGGAATTTCATCCTCCCTTCCTTCGTATTCTCTGAGAACATCCTCGCTTTGGACCTTTAATGCTGACTTGAAATCAACAATTACTCCATCCATGTCAAAATATAATCTCTTCTTTTCCATATTTCTTAGAAATATTATCAGTGAAAAACAGTTCCTCTATACCTTCTACAAAGTTAAATTTATTCTCGTCATTGAGCCAGCATAACACCTTCCACACTTTTTGTGGTTTTTCGTGGAAGGTATTCCCCCCAGATGTTCGGTATAAAATTCTGGTTGCTGTTGGCTAGGAATAACTAATGTTTCTTACCAGAGTTCGGAACTCATGTAGAATCAATTAATAGTCATAGTCTTCCAGATTGAAATACTTTCCTTCCCTGTCATTGGTCTCGCCAATATAATCTGCTTCGGAAGAAATATGATAAAACAGACCCTCATATTCCTTTCCGAGGTACTCTGTCAGAAAAGGAAGCAAAGTTCCTTCATCGCCATAAGTATCTTCGCTGACCTTCAACACTGAGTCTGCACACTCGAACTCAATGTTTCCGAATTGGGTTAAATATCGGCATTCCTCATCGTTCGGATCCGTCAAAAGCATAAACACATCAGGGCGGACGGTCGTAGTAACAGTCATAGGTCCACGTGGATAGAGGTCGTCCTCAATCTCATATTTAACCACTTGGTCCATTCCGAAAGCGAAGCGGTAATGCCTGTTTCCAACACAGATAACTTCGCTGCGATATCCGCATTCCTCGCGGCCACATTCCTGTTTGGCACGGCAGAGAAGGTCGTATACATCCTTAGCCTTCTCGCCTTCAACTACAATTTTTGTTAATCCCCACATACATCTTTACCTCTGGCTTGCCGCCATTAAATCATACTTTATTATTTGTAATGATGATACCTTATCCAGATTATTTCCGACAGTCACTTCCTCTAGGTAAGAATCCGATAATGCAGGGTCAAGTATTCCCGGATATGAAATTCCATAGTTCTTGACCATTCCCATCAGATCGTCAAACCACATGTGCGGCTTAATTACAATGAAACCCAATCTCTCCGAGAACTGTTTTGCAAGTTTTTCCAAATCCAACAGACCGTCTTTCGTTTTAGATACAAAGCTTTCCAAAGGCATAGCCTGTATTTCTATAAGCATTGATTTTAGATTGATTACGGCATCTGGGATCTGCTCACATGGTTCTTCAAGTGATTTACACGCTCTCTTATATTGTTTTGCAAGTCGTACCCAAAGAGCTTCTATTAATGCAAACAATGAACGCAACTGCAGATAATGTTCCAGAGTATCAGGTAATTGCTTATAAAATTCGGGGAACTCTGTCAGAACCTTACTTTGAAGACTGTAAAGTCTTCGGGCCTGAAGCTGTGATGCCTCACATAAATCCGGATAGGCATTCTCTAACGAGCTTGATGAAATGTATAGTTTCATTATATTTCTTGATTATTCGTTTTACTCTCTTACGGATTTCAAGTCCAACTATTAAAATCCGAACATATAATAAAAGAAAGACCTTCTTGCAGCGCGTCGGTTTCTGCGCTGCAGATTCTTGAGTGCAGGCTCAAGCATATTTTCAGGGCCATCAATTAATTTATTGAGCCACACATAGACACTCCAACAAGCTGTCACGGAAAATGCTATGATCAGACCGGCAAAGAATGCATCTGCCAGTTTAACTTCTGGAATGCAAAAGAAGAATATCCCCATTCCTAATCCAGAAAGTGCGCCTCCGTTTATCCACGGACGGCCTTCTACCCTTCTGGTAAGCGACCATGCAACAAAAATCGGACACGTCCGCCTATTACACCACCACACTTGTGTAAAATACAGTCCAAACAGAGCTGCAAGTACCCACTTCATCCAAGGATGAACTGAGTAATCCCAGAATATCCACACGGCCAAGGCACCGGCCGCAACTAGCAGTAGAGTATGAAAACCCAATTCCCTCCATCCAGAAATACAGAGAGACCTCTGAGCCTTTAGCAACGATTCACCGACACTATTTAACTGTTCAGGAGTGTAAGTCGGTTCGCTCTGAGGTTTGGATTGCTGCTTAGGGGCTTTCCGACCAATCTTTCTTGTGCGGGACAAAACCTCATTTCGAGATGCATCATACAGGGTCAATGTAATCTTGTTGTCAACGACATCCTCTTCATTGAAAGGCGCTTCACGAATGATTTCCTTGCCTTCTGTAAGTAAAATATTTATCAGAAGATCATTGGGAGTCGCAAACTCATCCAGATCAAATACAGTTGTCTGAGCCACAGCATAGTTAGTTAGATCAATCGTATGGTCAATTTCGTCATCGCCGTCAAGTTCATACCGGATCAGCGTCCCATCCTTAACGGTGTAAGGTAAGCAATGAGACCAAGTCTCATTTTCATCTTCAGTGCTCACGCTATCATAGCTGATCAGTATCAGAGCATCGTTCAGATCTTCAAATATCAAATTCTTTTTCATCATATTTAATCGATTTTCATATTTAGCTGAGCTCATATATAATATAGAAACAAATCGAAAAATTTCAACGATAATTTTAAAATTTCGGGCAATTGTTTCTATATTATATATGCAAACAAATCGAAGACACCAATATTTCAAAAATATGAACAAAAACCTCTATCACCCCAACGACAAAATTTTCAAGGCTGGAGAAAATCTGGTCTATATTGCAGATCTTCCAGCTCATCTTGCGCATACCGACGTTCCTAAAAATGTCGCCCTATATCAATATTTCAAACTCGTGCAACGTACTGGAAACGAACTAGTCTTCAAAAGCGGAACAGGTTATGCAACAGAGTATCGTGCTAAGGCACTGAAAAGCCCATCGACAGGCCTGGAAATCTGTCTCGTTAATTATTGCGGCGAACGACTCCTGCTCGAATCCACCAGATATATACACGGCGGCCGTTCAATAACACAAGAAGATCTGGACAAACTCATTGTTTATAATGGCCAGACCTTAAGAGAGTTTCTTAAAGAACGGGAAAAGAGGAAGGGAGCATTGGGTGATTTACCTAGTATATGATAAAACAGACCCTCATATTCCTTTCCAAGGTACTCTGTCAGAAAAGGAAGCACTGAGTCTGCAAACTCGAACTCAATGTTTCCGAATTGGATTAAATATCTGCATTCCTCATCGTTCGGATCCGTCAAAAGCATAAACAGCTCATACAGCTAATATATACGTTTAAGAGTATCGTCGTTTTCTATTCGGCCAACGCTCGGATCCATCGGAAGCACATCCTGCATAGTATCATCCAGCAGACTCGGAGTCTCATATCCAGAACCTAATATATCCCTGAGCGACCAGTTCGAAACTATGCACATCAGATCATAAAAGATGGATGATATGACTTTATAAAATTCATTCAGATCCGTATGTTGGCCAGGGAGCAGTCCTTCAAACTCTATGTCGTCCAATTTTCCTAAAAACGCATTCAGTTGGTCTTCCACATCGCGTGCATCAGACGAATCAGCAGGAAAATCAGTCAATCTGTCGCATAATTCATAGAGACTCTCCCATACATTGTGAGCAAACACGTAAGCAGATTTCTCCTGCAGATAACGCTGAAGGCAATCGGTATTATCTGCAACTTGTTTCTTGCTTTGTGGCAAAGCAGCAACTACAGATTTCTGAAGGCACGTCAGTGTTTCCTCATATTTTACAACTCTATCCCACAGTTCCTTATAATCAACCTCCATAATTTCGCTGACAGTATATGCTGCCACTAATTTGAATTTAGCCATATCCTCTTATTTATTTTCCATTTAACTATATGTACGTCCACAAAGATAGTAAACAATTGGAATATAATTCATTATATTAGCCTTATTAATTGAAAATGAGGGATTATGAGTTCTGATCAAATAGTATGAATATTTATATTCTCATCACATTTCGGCTTTGAATGATTTTGTCATTTATTAACAAATAGTATCCGATATTAGCTATAATGTTCGTAAGGTAAAAAACAACAAAAACGTCTAATAAGCTATATATCAGCCTATTAGACGTTTTACACTATCACTAAATTTTAAAATATCAAATTATAAGTATTTGATAATCTATTAGTTACATTCTTAGAATTACCACTCCAGAATCTTATTGAAGTCGTAAGCCTCTGGGTTCTCGATGCCGAGAGCGCGAACTGCCTCATAGTCAGCCTCAGTCACGTAGTGAGCGATGTACTTGTAGTAGTTCTGTGAAGTACCGCTGTTGATATCAACAACACGTGGCGGAATCTTTCCAGTTGTAGGATCCTGAAGATCTGCAAGGTAGAGAGGAGATACGTTACCGAATGAGTCTACGTATACCATACATCCTGTCTTGCCCTCGCTGAAAAGTTGGAATACACCCATTGCGAGTTCTGTACAGAAGTCGGATCGTAGCCATGTCGTTCTGTGAGCCAAGGA
>JAZOPY010000105.1:0-6460 GCA_045655825.1 Candidatus Cryptobacteroides sp.
CACACAACTCCTTGGCTCACAGAACGACATGGCTACGATCCGACTTGTCTATGACAGTTCTAAAGGACGCGGCTTCCAATGCTCTTTACGGTGCCCGTGGTGCCAATGGTGTCATCATGATCACCACAAAGAAGGCGAAGCTCGGTGAGGCCAAGGTCTCTGTTGATGCCAAGTGGGGTCTTAATACCAAGGCTCTCAAGAGCTATGACTACATCACTGACGCAGGTCAATACTATGAGACTCACTACAACTCTCTGTACAATTACTACAGACTTGAGAGGGGAATGTCAAACGAGGAGGCGAATGTACTTGCTGCCAAGAATGTGACAGGTGCCGCTGCAGACGGCGGTCTGGGTTACCTCACATTCACAGTACCGGAGGGACAGAACCTTATCGGAAGCAACGGTAAACTGAATCCGTACGCGACACCAGGTCGTCTTGTGAACTATATGGGCGAGCAGTTCTGGCTTCAGCCTGATGACTGGATGGATGCTACGTATAAGAACTCTCTCCGTCAGGAGTACAACGTGAGCGTTGCAGGAACTACAGGAAATGCACAGATTTTCGCTTCATTCGGATACCTGAACAACAAGGCTATCGTGGACGGCGGTGACATGTATCGCTACACAGCACGTATCAGAGCTGACTATCAGGCAAAGGAGTGGCTCAAGGTCGGAATGAACATGGGTTATACCAACTTCAACTGGAACAACGGTAACTCTGACGAGGGATCTGCCGGTTCGGTAGGTAACATCTTCGGTTTCGCTACCATGGTGGCTCCGATCTATCCTGTGTTCCTCAGAAATGCGGACGGAAGCATCAAGTATGACCAGTATGGTAACAAGAGGTTCGACTTCGGTGACGGCAGCAATGCAGGTCTGTCACGTCCTATCTCAGGAAACGCCAACGCCCTTCAGACCGTGACCCTCGATACAAACAACAGCGAAGGTAACGCGATCAACGGTACAGGTTACTTTGAGATCAAGTTCCTCAAGGACTTTACGTTTACATTCAATGCCGGAGTCGGTGTCGATGAGACAAGAAGTACAAGCATCAACAACATGTACTACGGTCAGTTTGCTCCTAACGGCGGTATCATCTCAAAGAGCCACGGACGTTCGTTCTACCTTAACCTCCAGCAGCTCCTGAACTGGAACAGAACGTTTGCAGACTATCATAATGTGACAGTACTCCTCGGTCATGAGTGGTATATGTCAAACGGCGCAAGCCTCGGAGCTTCAAAGAGCAAGATGTTCTCGCTCAACAACACGGAGCTCGGTGGTGCCGTGATCGACGGTCAGGCTGCTTCATCAGGATTCTCGACATACAACAATGAGGGTTACTTCCTCCGTGCCCAGTATGACTACCAGAACAGAATATTTGCGAGTGCGTCATTCCGTCGCGATGCGTCTTCACGCTTCCATCCGGATCACCGCTGGGGTAACTTCTGGCCAGTAGGTGGAGGTTGGCTGATCAACCATGAGCCTTGGTTCAATGTGCGTTGGGTCGATATGCTCAAGATCAAGGCCTCGATCGGTTCTCAGGGTAATGACAACATCGCTGACTACCTCTATACAGATATGTACTCGATCACCAACAGTGACGGTGAGATCGGTGTGAAGAGAGGTTCGATCGGTAACCCTGACATCACATGGGAGACAAATACCAACTTCAATGCCGGATTTGACTTCGACCTCTTCAGAGGTCGCCTTTCAGGATCGGTTGAGTACTTCTACCGCTTGACTTCGGACATGCTTTACTTTGTGTCGATTCCTATCTCATACGGTTTCAGCGGATATTATGACAATATCGGTGACATGAGAAACTCTGGTATCGAGTTCGCTGTAAACGGAGCAATCATGGACAGAAGAAACTTCCGTTGGGATGCATACGTGAACTTCACTCACTATACAAACAAGATCATCATGCTTCCTGATACACATAAGAACCGTGAGATTGACGGCTTCCAGGGATATGCGTCGGGAAACAAGTTCGTTGCTGAGGGACTTCCTCTCAACACCTTCCTTATGCCTAAGTATGCAGGTGTAGACAAGACAAACGGTCTGCCTATGTGGTACAAGGACATCCTTGATGAAAATGGAAATGTGCTTGGTAGAACAATGACAAGCGAGTATTCTGAGGCTACAGACTATCTCTGCGATGATCCTACTCCAGACCTTTACGGAGGATTCGGAACATCATTCAGCTTCTATAACTTCGATATCTCCGCATCATTCACATACTCGATCGGAGGTCTTACATATGACTCGGGATATGCCAGCTATATGTCGCCTCCAGGTGGTACTGTAGGATCAAACTTCCACAAGGACGCCCTCAAGGCATGGACTCCGGAAAACAAGAACTCGGATATTCCGCGTTTCGTATACGGAGACCAGAACATCAACGCTTCTTCTGACAGATTCCTTGTGCCAGCAAGCTATCTGAACTTCCAGAACGCTCAGATCGGATATACAATCCCTTCTTCAGTGACAAACCGCATCAAGATCGAAAGGATGAGGGTATACGTCGCATGTGACAACATATGGTATACCTCATACAGACAGGGTCTTGACCCACGAAGCAGCTTCTCGGGAGGTACAAACTACGCAAGCAACTCTCCTGTAAGAACCATCACAGGAGGTATCAACATCACATTCTAATCAGAGGAGACACAGATATGAAGAATACAATACTTAAAGTTTCTGCAATTCTTGCTGGCGTCGTTCTTTCGGCCTCATGTATCAAGGAGTCAGTTCCTGTCGGAGGTTCGGTGACACAGGACCAGGTGTCGGCATCTGATTTCGCATTGATGTCGATGATCAACGCCATGCCAGCCAGCATGTCGACTTCCGGAACAGGAGGATATGCAGGTTCATATGGCGACCATACAGACTTCGGTATCCCGGGCATTCATCTTCGTCTGGAGCATATGCTTGAGGATATCGCTACCATGGCGGACAACCCATACTACAACCGCTTCTATGCTTATGACCTTAACCAGGCCCAGGGAGCTCAGTATACATACTGCGCATATTTCTGGGACATGTACTACACATGGATCCGTCTTGCAAATGACGTGATCGCTTCAATGGTTCCGGCAATCGAGGATGGGGCAGACGAGGATACCATGGTTAAGCTCAAGGATAATCTCGGTCAGGCATACGCCTACAGAGCGTGGTGCTACCTTGACCTTGCCAGACTCTATGAACCTAAGGACAACGAGGAGGTTCCTGTTCCTGCTAATATCCAGGAGCTTACAGTGCCGATCGTTGACGAGAATACTACAATCGAGGATTGTAAGAGAAATCCGCGCGTGAAACGCGACCAGATGTATGAGTTCATTCTTTCTGACCTGAAGAAGGCGGAGGAACTCCTGAACCCTGCGACCAAGACTTTCTCGCAGCCTACGCTTATGATGGTGTATGGTCTGTATGCTCGTCTGTATATTGAGCTCGGTTACACAAGAACAGGTCTGGATACAGCTATGTTCGAGAAAGCGGCATACTATGCGCGCAAGGTGATCGATGAGAGCGGCAAGACCCCTCTTACCCAGGAACAGTGGACAAACCCTACGACAGGATTCAACAGCGCATCTTCAAACAATGCATGGATCTGGGGACTCTCACTTTCATCAGAGAACCTTAACAACCTGCTTACCTACACATCTCACATGTCGTGTGAGGCTGCCTGGGGTTATGCATGTTATGCACAGTTCGGTGCAAGCCAGACTTTCTATGATGCTATCCCGGAAACAGATTTCAGAAAACTGTCGTGGCTTGGTCCGAACAAGGATGAGTGGACAAGCGGAAAGTATCGCTTTGCAGGTACATCAGCCGACCAGCAGGCCTTCCTCAATGGTCAGGGACGTCCGGCTGCCAAGCCTTATGTTACCTTGAAGTTCCGCCCTGCTCAGGGTGAGTGCAACGACTTCAACGTAGGTAATGCAATCGACTATTGCCTTATGCGTGTTGAGGAAATGCACTTTATCGAGATTGAGGCCAAGTATCACCTTAATCCAGCTGAGGGAGTGCAGATGCTCAAGACTTTCATGCATGACTACCGCGCTGCGTCATATAACCGTATCCAGGGAGCGGTTGACTTCAAGACATTCAAGAAGGAACTCCTTCTCCAGAAGAGAATCGAGTTCTGGGGTGAGGGTGTCCTCTTCTTTGACTATAAGCGTCTTGACGAGCCGGTCGACAGATCTGCGTCAAATCATGCAGGTGTGTTCAAGTTGAGGTCAAAGCGCAGATCTCCTCAGTGGAACAGCGTGATCACACGAGCAGAGTTCCAGTCAAACACTGCTATTGATGAGAGTCTCAACAACCCAGATCCTTCAGATAAGATCGAGCTTCTGTAATACTGTAATAAGATGAAAAAGTATATATCATATATCATGACAGCGCTGCTGTCGCTCGTGTTGGCATCATGTGCTCAGGAGGAAATGCATGCTCCGGGAGATCTTGATGCGGAAGGGTGCTATGGAGTGTATTTCCCTACACAGAACGGCGTAGGAGATATTCAGATCGAGCCTGATGACGCCACTACGCTCACATTCATTGCGCGCAGGTCGAATTCAAGGGACGAGATCCATGTGCCCGTATCCATAAAGTCAAATTATCCGGTGTTTACAGTTGATGAGGTTGTATTCAAGGACGGTGAGTCTACAGCACAGGTCGTGGTACATTTCCCTTCAGCTAAAATTGCTACTACTTATGAGTGTACTCTCATCCTTGAGGGTGATGAGTATGTGTCAAAGTACTCTACAAACCCTGCACACCTCAGCTTTACTGTGACCCGTGTCAAGTGGAATGATGTTGTAGGTCCTAATGGTGAGGTATACGGCAAGTGGCGTGACGGTATTTTCCCTGAGTGGTTTGCTGTGACTTATCCAAATCTTGAACGTAATATCATCCTTCAGGAAAGGGATGATATGCCGGGCTACTACAGAACATTCGATGTGTATAGCCTTGATTATCTGGGTGAGATGTTTGCGTCTAATATGTCAAATATCTGTGTATCACAGCATTATACATATATTGATGCGACAAATCCTGAGAAGGTATGGATCCCTACTTTCAAGACAGGAGCTATCTTCTCTCCTTCTTATGGAATGACCAGCATCGGTTCGTATGTAGTTGAAAACAGTGATGATTTCGATCCTTCTATCGCTTCTGTATACGGAACGCTCAAGGAGGGTGTCATCACATTCCCTTATGGCTCCCTTGAGATGAAACTGGAGACCATGGGATGGTATCCGACAAACTCTGCAGGACTTCACCGCATCATTCTTCCTGGTTACCAGGCCAAGGATTACAGCATATCTGTAGAGCCGGGAGTATCTGACCAGTACGGAAATCTTTCTGTTGATGTTACCCTTGGAAGGGATATCACTAATGTGAAGCTGGCGGTATTCGAGGGTACCCTCACAGAGTCTGCGGCAACACAGAAGGCCGAGCTTATCGCTTCTGGCGCTTCGGAGGAGGTTTTGGGAGACCTGATTTCAGTGTCACGTACTGCCAAGGTTGACTATTCTTTCGACGAGACCGGTGTATACACAGTTGTCGCTGCAGGATTTGACGTTGCTGGAAGCCACAAGGTGACTGAGTTTGCTTCGTTCGGATATCTCAAGGCCGGTGATGATGCAAATAAGGTGATTCTCAGCGCCGGTCTTATCTGTTCGGATAAATATGCAGCGGAGGGCTTTACTTCAAAGAACTCTCTTGAAATCTATATCTCAGGTAAGAATATCGAGCGTCTGCATGCCGGTCTGTACTCAAAGGAAAAGTGGGATGCTGACATGGAGATTATCAAGAAGCAGATCACTGAATCCCAGATGAACAAGGCAAGCCTTGATCAGATCAATGGCTCGGGTCTTTTCCTCAAGCAGGGATATCTTGTTCCTGGTTCCGAGTATGTTCTCGTAATCAAGGCATACAACGGATACCGTGAGGAGTTCTTCGTATCAAGCGCCAAGACTGCCGGAGAGTGGGATCCAAGACTCGCTGAATACGATCTCTCTGACGTTGATATGAACCTGATTCCTCTCAATATGGATGGTTACTTTGGTAAGTATCACTACTATGCAATGGAGGGCAACATGTACTCGAGAGCATACATCGGTGATGTGACCGTATCCAACAGCTTCCCTGCAGGATACACTCCAAGCATCGAGGGATATCAGTTTGTCAACATCAAGGGTCTCTTCCCTAAGGCACGCACCTTTGGTCTCGAGGACGACTCATACGCATTCGTATATTATGACAACCTGCTTTACAACTATGAGCAGGCATTCGAGAGCTTCTATTCTGACGGAACACTCTATTATCCAGGTGCTTACATGTACTCTGCAAATGGATCTGCATTTGGCGGAAGCATGGGTCTTATGGGAGCTTTTGTCCAGGACGGTTATCTCGCGATCATGGACTCTGGAATGTATGGCCAGTATGGTGAGGTGATG
>JAZOPY010000106.1:0-4509 GCA_045655825.1 Candidatus Cryptobacteroides sp.
TTATTGGAATGATTATCAACAATTTAGCTTTTGTTTATCCTCATTTTTTATAGGATAAACATCGTTTAATATCCTGAATGTGAGCAATTTAGGCGCCACCACCTTTTACAGTCTTGTAGGGAATTCTGCGATACGGAGGGTCGTGCAGCCGTATGGGATGAGTTCGATCCATACTTCCTCGCCTGTGTCGTCACCGTCTTCACGATAATAGGCAATCTGGCCTGTAGAACCGTTATACTCCTTCCAAGGCTTGATGACTACCGCTTTTGCCTTGATGCTGACAGGTGCATTCTCCAAGTTCCATGGATAAAGGCCTGCATCGGAGCGGACCTCGACCTTGAAGTTCTCAAGCATGAGCTCTGGAGTCATGTCCTTGAGACGGAAACCGTAGTTCCATGGGGTGTCTGACACGCATGTATAGTAGTATGGACCATACTTGCCTTCATACGAAGCCTCGAACTCGTGCTTTTCCCACTTCTCGTTCATCTTGAGGGCATACACGAGGGGGCCACGTTCAACGACTGTAGCTCCATCGTACCAATGACTGATGCGAACCTCCATCGGGAAGGTAAGGGTAACCACATCTCCCTTTGCCCATTCACGGTTGATGCGCACAGTCTCCCCTGCCTTGGACACACAGTTCACATTGACGCCGTTCACCTTAACCTCAGCCTCAGAGCACCATGCCGGCACACGGAAATAAAGAGGAAATTCCGCCTTCTTCACCTTACGGGAAGTAAAGTCAACAGTGACCTGAACTGTCTCGTCGAACGGATAGAAGGTCTCCTGCTTAAGCGAAACCTCAACACCACCTGCCACCTTTGCAGTGACTGTCGAAGGGGCATATACGAATGCCGCAAGACCGCCGTCTGCGCTGGCATACCAGAGATTCTGGGCGAACTTCGGCCAGCCCTGGTGCATATTGCAGGTGCAGCATGGATATCCGTTCAGGACTCCGAAGAGATTATCGTTGTCCTCATGCTGGGTAACGAAATTACGCCACTCGCGCGAGCAAGCTATCTGGTTTGTCTGCTGATAGTACTGACGTCCGTCGTATGCATCTGTCGCCTGAGTAGGAAGAGCATTATACGCCACCCTTTCAAGGTGGTCTGCCCACTGAAGGTCACCAGTAGCCTGAAGCATCTCCTCGAGTGAGTACATCATCTCCACAGCAGTGCAAAGCTCTGAGCCTCGGGTCGGATCACCGAAATGAACCTGCTCATCACCCGCCCAAAGTCCGGTTGGAAGTCCGAAAGTCTGACGAATGATCTTGAGAGCATTCTCAGGAGCGTTCAGGTCCTTAGGATCCTGCGACCTCTGCCACCAGATTATCGGCTCCTTGAAGCCATGGGCAAGGTTTACCGTATGCATAGAGTTCTGGGTGCGGAGCTCATTGGTCTCACCCCAGAACATGGCAGTCCACGGAGTAGTCTGGCTGTGGATAAGGTCACCGAGTTCAAGAAGGAACTCGTCGCCTGTGATATTGTAAAGCCAATAGACGATATCGAGATTGTCACCTCCTCTCCACTCGCCCCAGAAAGTCCAGTGGTCGAGAGGCTTCTCCGGAAGGTTTGCAAGCTGATACTTAAAATACCCTGTTAGGACGTCGATGACACGCTGGTCACCAGTCGCCATGTAATACTGCTTGAGGATCTTGAGAGCGACCATCTTGGGCCACCAGTCCTCTGCCTTTCCTCTCTGGAATCCTTCGATGTACTTGCGTGATATTCTGTTTCCGAAGTAACCGTCCTCATATACCATTGTCAGCATGGACTCTGTCCACACCTTCGACTTGGCGATAAGTTCCTCGTCGCCAAGGATGTATGCCAGAGGCACGAGGCCGTCCAACCAGTACGGTCCACGCTCCCATGTATCACCTTCACCGCCGATCCATGCGTTGTCAGGGCCTACAACCTCACGGTACACCTCGTCAAGATGACCGGTGAAACCTTCGGCCTGACGCACGAGCTGGTCATGCAGCCAGCCTTCAGGACGTATGGCGCCGATCGGCAGTTCCGCAAAGTCAGTTGCAGCCAGAGGGGCGCGGTTGAAGATGTAGTCCTGGGCAGATGCCGACAGGGCCGTCACCATGATGATCAATAGAATGACTAATCGTTTCATATTCATTTATCGGATTGCCACGGCTTCTGCGAAGCCTCGCAATGACGTGTTGAGGTTACACTTTTGACTGGTTACACACGTCATTGCGAGGAGCGAAGCGACGTGGCAATCCCCTTACTTCAAAGGGTTATCGATGACAAATTTACAAAGTTTATGATATAATTCCCTGTCGAGAGGGTCTTCCGACACGGCAAGTTCATAGAGACCGTTCGTGCCGGCATAAAGCACAAAAGGAATCTCGCCATAAAGGCCGCGAGAGCGGGCATTGTCAAGGTATTCCTGGAAACGCGCCTTGTTGCGGGCTGCGTAAGGGTTCGGCTGGCCGTTCTTCAGGTTAGTGAGGATTGAAGAAGTCAGAGGCTCACCGTGGGTTCCCTCAAATTCAAGTTCCATTCCAAGTCCATGATCCCTGATCTTCTTCTCGATCTGGTCCCATGTCCACTTGGCATCGGTCCAATAGTAGTTCGGCTGCATGACTGTCAGGTCAAAGCCGAAGTCCTTGCTTCTCTCAACGCCCGGAGCCATTGCGTAAGGCACCCAGTAGAATCCTTCATTCACGCTGTGGCAATATTCCGCAACTGCCTTGATGGTAATGTCATGCTGCTTGTACTCATAGCGGAAGCTGCCCGGAACGGAAAGTTCCTCCGAAAGCACATAGAAGCCGATCAGTTCAACATACTCGTATTTAGCCTCGGCAAACTTCGCGCGGACCTGATCCACAAGCCACAGATAGGCCTTGATACGGTCTTCCGGCTTGGCGAAATCAAGAGCCACGCCATCAAGTTCACCCCAATATACAGTGTTCCTGTTCTCTCCCTTCATAGCCTTTGTATAATGCTCGAAGTAGACAGGATCTGGAAGCGAGAAGATGATTCCGCGCTTGGTCGAAGGCTTTCCGATGCGCGAAGCCACATCGGCCACACACTTGTCCATAGCAGCGAAGCCATTCTCCGCATCGAACCAGTAGTCGAGCTGCCTCTCCCAATGCTCCTTGCGTGATGAATAGCGGCCGTCGTTGGCGATGGAATATGTAACCTTGAAGTCATCATCCCAAAGCTCCATCACGATCACATTGTCAAAGAGCCAGTGCTCCTGACCGTTCTCATCTGTATAAGCAAGAGTCTTCTCAAAGCGCTCTGGAGTCCAAAGATACGGATTACGAGCACTGTGGCCACCATAGCAGATGGCTGCGTCAGCAATCGGACGGATCTCGTCCTTTTCCCATTTATAGAGGTTCTTATGGGCTGCACAAGAACCAAAAATCATAGCAGTGGCAGCCACTGCTATGATTTTAGTGAATAAAGATTTCATGATTATTCAGCGATGAATCCAGCATTGAGTTTGAATACCGAGATACCTACGTTCTGGATCATTACAGCCATGTAAGTAACTCCGTCCACCTCACGTACCACGCAGTCACCTGTAGAGTGAGTTGCAGGGCATGGAGAAATTACAGTCGCATCCATTCCGTCCTGAACAGGGGCCTCGAAGACTACCTTGTGGCTCTGGAGAGCACCAAGGAATCCGTCTGGAGTACCTGCAAGGTCAGCGATGACCTTGACGCTACCCTGAGCCTGGCTTGCCTCAAGACCCACGTATGCGATGTACTTGAGACCTGTCTTAGCGTCAGTGAAGAAGTTGTAACCGTGAGTCAACGGCATTCCAAGATCTGCTGTAGAAGCGAATACGTTTCCTTCTACCTGACCAAGGAAGTGTGCGCTTGCAGTAGAAGTCACAAGGAATCCGGCAGGGATGTCCGATCCGGCCTTAGGAGTGCCAGGGTAAACGTATGCCGATCCGATGCAGCCTGCTGCGTCAAGCACTGAAGCGTTGTAGTCGAAACGTCCGCGAGCGTATGCAAGTCCGTCAGCACCTGGCCACTCACCGATACGTCCGTCCACCATAGCGTAACGCACGATGTTTCCGGTGTTGAAGTCCTTGAGGTAGACCTCACCGTTGTTCCAGCTTCCGAGCACGATGTACTTGTCACCGAGACGACGGCCAGAGTCCTCGACCATGCTGAGAACAGGAGCGTTGTCGATGCCGTTGAGCCATACATAGAAGTGGAGGTGCGATCCGTCACCTACTGACAGACAGCAGGCAGAAAGGATATCCTTGCCACCGTTGACTGCAGGGTCTGTGTTAGGGATCATTCTCACACATGAGAGCGTGTGAGTACCGCCAGCGATACCGCTCACGTTCACTTCCTTCACCTGAGCTGGATCCAGGATGCTTACAGCCTTGAGAACAGCGTCTCCGCCTGCTGACTGAGGCACATAGATGTACTGGTCATCCATTGTGATGTTTCGCACATCAGAAAGACCGAATGTTGCCTGCCATGGGTTTGTAGATGAAGTTGCATAAATACCCCACTGGCGGGTGAAGAGC
>JAZOPY010000107.1:0-5527 GCA_045655825.1 Candidatus Cryptobacteroides sp.
CACACTGGAGTCATCTTCTCAGTACACAACGTCTGGGGACGTGAAATCGACGGCAGACAAATCCAACTGGATGCATTCGCTGTCAGATGGGACTTTCCTGAAGTCATGGGCATTCCGGTGATTGAGGGTGAGGGCTTTTCCGGGGAAGGTGCAGCCGGACAACAGATCATGTTCACCAGAAGTACAAGGCCGTATGTGGAAAGCCTATATGAAGACGGATTCTTCGAAGGGTTTGAAATCAAAGGAACTACAGATGACCTCCGTTTGAAATCAGTCGGGCAAGCCGATAGACTGACATGCCTGTACACTCACCCACGCTATCAGCTGTCAACCTTCTACATAAGGATTCTTCCTGGTGCTGACCTCAGGTCATTAGAGAAATATATAAAGGAAGTGGTGAAAGAGATCGAACCGCGAGCTGACGAGCCTGAGATAGAATTCATTGAAGAATCTTTGAAGGCATATTATTACGACACAAGAAGAGAGACCCTCATAATGGGACTGTTTGCACTGATTGCCGTACTTCTCTCGCTCATGGGAGTATTCAGCATAGTGATGTTCGAGACACGACACAAGGAAACCGAGATTTCAATTAGGAAAGTCTATGGCGCAACAGTAGAGGACGTGGTCAGGATGTTCAACAGGCGATACATCATCATAGTAGCATTATGCTTCTGCATCGCCACCCCTCTCGCATGGATGTTGACTGGCCGATGGCTTCAGCAGTTCGCCCACCGCATACCGGTGCCGTTCTGGATCTTCCCGGCAGTCCTCGCGCTGATCCTCGCAATCACCGTCAGCATAGTATCCATGAGAAGCCTCCGCGCCGCCCGCACCAACCCCGCCGAGGCGCTGAAGAAAGAATAGAATAAAACTCCCGCCGGAAAGGGAGTGTTCAGCGGAATAAAGCATCATAAATGGGTAGTATGATTGCATTCCCTTTCCGGCTTTCTAAATATGAAGCAATGAAAAGTTACCTGAGATTCCTTTGGAAGAACAAGAGATACACCGCCATACAGGTGGTGGGATTGAGCGTGTCACTGGCCTTTGTGATCATACTCACAAGCTGGCTGGTGAATATCGTTAAGATGGGTCATGAAAATCCTGAGTATGAGGACATCTACGCCGTGTGCTATCAGAATTCCATGCATACGACATGGGCGCTCGGCGAGCATCTTTCGGACAACATCCCAGAGATCGAATGCACCAGCACCATGCTCCTGTATCCGGGACATTTCACCCTCAAGAACGCGGACTGTGTGAAGATCTACTGGTGCGAGGAGAACTTCTTCGAGTTCTTCCCTCAGGAATTCATCGCAGGAAATGCCGGTTTCCTGAAGGTCCCGTCAGAAGTGGGTATATCAGAGACCTTCGCCAATACATATTTTCCAGGAGAGGATCCAATAGGAAAAACCGTCACTTTGCTGGATAGGGATTATCTTATCACTGCTGTCTTTAAGGACTTTGGTGACGGGCTGGTGAAATATACCGACCTGATTATGGCAATGTCCTCACGTGGCGAAAAGAACCCTTCTCTCCCCTTCCAGGAAATGCTCTCCGGAATGGTTACGATGGTGAAGTTCAAGGATGGAGTCAATCCGGACGAAGCAGAAAGAAAAGTCAAAGAGCATACGGTAAAACACTATCAGGCTTATGGCGACAGGTATATCAATGAGACGGTTTCGGCACAAGGTGCTGAATGGTCGGAACACTATCGTGAGAATTTTATAAGCAACTTCAAAAATCGCCTTGCTGACGAACAATGCAGACTTGTCAGATTTGACGAAATCACATACGATGACGCCAATGAGTACTTCACTGTAAACACTAAGTTCACAATCAGGATTGTCGTCATCCTCGTTGTATTGCTTTTGATCATGGCATTGATGAACTATGTCAATCTCAATGTCGCACTGGCTGGAAAGAGAGCCAAGGAAGCAGCCACAAAGAATCTGCTTGGTTCGCAGAAGAGCGCTATATATTTCCAGTATTTCAAAGAGGCTTTTGCGATAACTTTACTATGTACGATCTTCGGAGTCTGCATCGCTGCAGCAGCACTTCCAGACGTCAACAATCTTCTTCAGGGATATGACGGTCTGGGCAGCAGATTCAGCATATCATTCGAGCCATTGACAGTGGTTGCGGTTCTGGCAATACTTCTCATAACCTCTGCCCTATCCGGTTTCATTCCAGCCTATTACGTTTCCCGCTTCAGTGCTCTTGATGTGACTAAAGGCACATTCAGGTTCAACAGAAAGACCATATTGAACAAAGTCTTCATCTGCATACAGACGGTCCTTGCCACAGCCTTCATAACCTTCAGCATCATTCTGCAGGTGGGCTATGACAACATGATCAATATCGACAGCGGATGCGACCATGAGGATCTGTTCTATCTCCTTCCTAGCGACAGACTGGAACCTGAATCGAACTGTTTCACTCATTATGACGCGCTTCAGAGCGAACTGCTTACACATCCTGAAATTGAGGCTGTGGATTATACGAACAGTACAGTATTCAACAGCTATACGGGCAAATTGTGGCTGGATGAGGATGGCAACCAGACTATGAATAACCATCAGTTCTATTGCACTCCGGAGGCTTTTGACATATACAGGTTTAATATCATAGAAAGGCATAGTGATGAACCATACGGCATCTGGATGACAGAATCGTTCAAGGAAATTTTCGACAAGAGTGAATTCCTGCAGGAAGAGTTCGACGACACCGATGCAAGCTTTAAATTTTTGGGCGTCATTGAAGATTTTCCGGCAAACGGAGCACCGGCATTGGCTGATGATAAGTCAGCCGGATTCATTTACGTTTTCCCTAAGGAATATGTCAACGACTACAACCTCGCCTACATCATCAGAACCAACGGAGACCACGAACAGGCAAGGAAAGTTATTGCTGAAACATACGAGAAGATAAGCGGTTGCAAGGTTGTGGACCGAAAGCATATCGGACGTGAGTCCATGTACCTTACTGAGATTCTTGAACGCGACCTGCAGAAGATCGAGTTCATAAAGAATGTCGTCACTGGCATTGCTTTGATGATTGTTTTGATCGCGATTCTCGGAATGATCGGCATGAGCATCTACTATGCTGACGAAAACACTCATGAAACTGCGGTACGAAAGGTTTTCGGAGGCACAATAAACTCAGAGACAAGACGCACGCTCTGGTCATTCCTCAAGATCACCCTGATCGCCAATGTCGTTGCTGTACCGGTGACAGTATGGCTTGTCATGAAGCAGACCTGGTTCGACTTAGCCACCATCCCCGGCTGGGGCTGGTACGTCGTCCTCGCCACCGCCATTTCATTCGCCATCTCCCTGCTGGCCGTCCTCTGGCAGACCCTCCGCGCCGCCCGCACTAATCCGGCCGAAGCATTGAAGAAAGAATAATCACAAATTTTATAAACCATTGTAAATATGACACTTAAACACTTTGTGCGACGCACTTTTATTCTGGCGGCAGCTCTGATCGGCGCAATATCATGCCACACTAATGGCATCTCAGAAAAGAAATGCATCATCGAAGGCAATCTGTCCGGAGTTGAAGGAAACGGCTGGATCTACCTTGAAGATGCATGGAACGGTTTTGAGATCATTGACTCCGTCAGATGCTACAATGGAGTATTCACCATGAAGATTGACGAGGTTGAATTCGAAACTTTTGTCACAATGACATACATTACGGATGATGAAGAAGAAGATTATGAGGTCAGGAGATTTCTTCTGGAGCCAGGAACAATATTGATAGAAGGAGATCTGGAAGAAGATAGATTCTCCGGTGCTGAAGGTACTGCCATGAATGATCTGTTCAATAATAGTAGAAATGAATTCAATGAATTCTACCGTAATTTGACAAGAGATGCAGCTAAGATAAAAGCAGACTCTCTGACACAGGAAATATTCACCAAAGACATCACTCCTGCATTCAGGCTGTATTTCATAAACCAAAAAATGATGGAATATCCGTCAGCACTTTTGCTGGACGAACTTGAAAAGTTGCCGGAGCCATACATCGGGTTAAACATGGCACAGCAGTATAAAGCAGTCTTGACTGAACGGGCCAAAACCGAACCACAAGTGGATGGGTCGGATATGATTCCTTACTATATAGACTTCACAATCAACGACTTGAACGGCACTGTCATAAATCTGAAAGATATTGTGGAAAATCGCGCCAACAGGTATGTGCTTGTTGATTTCTGGGCTACATGGTGTGGGCCATGCAGGGAAGAAATACCGCATTTGATTGATGCATACAGTCGTTTTAAGGACAGAGGGCTGGAAATCGTAGGAGTAGCAGTAGACGACAACGCAGAACGATGCAACCGGTATATATCAGAAAACGACATGAGATGGATCAATGCTTGCGACGATAAGGAACATGGTATAAGTTCACACTACGGCATCTGGGGTATTCCGGACAATGTCCTTATCGATTGCAAAACCGGTATTATTATCCGTAGAGATCTCCGGGGAGAACACCTCAATGAAGAATTGACCAAACTCATGAAATAATGCAGTCCGAAGCCGGCCATGACGTAAACGAAAATTAACAATAATCAAGCACATGAAAACAACCATACTATTACTCATTGCAGCACTCGCTGTTGCGGGAACTGCACTGCAGGCGCAGGAAGTGAAACCTGTCGAGGCATCGGTGGAGGATTATGTAGCCCTCCTGAATCAGAACGGATATCAGGCATATTCATTAGACATCTCACACTTGAAAGAGGCAACGTACAATATTGTGTTCGAGGTAAGGGAATATGTTGCAGGCAATCCTGAACCGATCAAAGTGATGCAATATGGACATGGACTTCAAAACAGGACTATGGTCGAGGATTTCATGTGGCGAGAACTGAGCGAAGAGGAATTATCTGAAATCAAAGCTGCATCCATAGACTTTGAAAGCGGGGTCTTTTCGCGTGCTGATAAAATCACGGTCGGATTTCTTCCGTGCAAGAACGATTCGACAGAGATAGGCAGGTTGTTCGTTGAAAATCAAGGTACGGCCGGATTCAGCCTGAAGCTGAAGCCCATCGATCATAAAGGCACATACGGCGACGATGTGATATATAACTATAACACATTGCCGTTCAAGGCCTCCGCATTTGCAGAAGGCAAGTTTATTCCTCTTGCTACATATGCGTCATTCTGGTTTGATGAAAGATTCAATATCATAAGATTCTGCGGCGCTGAGGAAGTCGACCCGGACATGACGACAGACGTCCTTGAAGAAACTCCGCACTACTTCGTGATAGGAGTGATCTTCAGCAAGGCATAGATGCCCGGTCGGGGCCGGGCATGACGGTATCCGACCGGGGATCTCCAAAAGTTCTTTGACATACTGAAACAAGACGAAAGAAATTATCTATCTTTGCAATGGCTATATTTATCGAAGCCATTAGAATTATGGAGACAGATTATTTGTTGGATGAGGTGTTCGGGGAACGTCTCTTGATAAATTACAATGCAGATAAGAATGAATTGAACAGCAACATCAGGGCAGC
>JAZOPY010000108.1:0-13644 GCA_045655825.1 Candidatus Cryptobacteroides sp.
TTACCATCTGTCCTCAGATGATACTGTAAGCTTCTTGCGGCCACGACGGCGGCGTGCTGCCAATACGCGACGTCCGTTAGGAGTCGACATGCGCTCGCGGAAACCGTGCTTGTTGCGGCGCTTGCGCTCTGATGGTTGGAATGTTCTTTTCATATCTAGATATTTTTATATTTTCCTAAACATTTTTTGGGAGTGCAAAGGTAGTATTTTTGATTTTATTTGCAAAATATTTTCTCATTTTTCGATATAGATGACATATTTTGTGTCAAAGAATGGGTCCGAAGTGCAGCTTGAGATCGGCCAAAGGTGCACTGAACCCTTTCTCATTTTATGATTTGCCATCGCTGTCGAGATCTCCTCGGCCAGATCTCCTCCCTTCAGATACAGTATGCCTTCAGAATATTTGCCCTTGACCCACGGCATGAAGTTGTCCAGAGAGGTCACCGCTCTTGAGACGATGTAGTCGAATGTCTCAGGGAGTGATTCTGCGCGTGCATTCACTGTCTTGACATTCTGGAGTCCCAGACCTTTATATACTTCTGTCGCCACGATGATCTTCTTTCCGATAGAATCGCAGAGGGTGAACTGTGCGTGAGGGAACATTACAGCAAGAGGAATTCCGGGGAATCCTCCTCCTGTGCCCAGGTCCATGATTTTCAATGGTTCGGCAACGCTGTACGGGCCTTCACCGCGAAGACGGTCGTAGATGTCAGGCATCTGTGTCCTGATGTATGCTGCGATAAACAGTGAATGCATTACATGATGCCTGTATAGCTCGTCGATATCCTTGCGTGACACGACGTTGATCTTTGAGTTCCAGTCTCTGTAGAGCTCGTCCATGAGACGGAACTGCTCCATCTGCGAAGATGTCACTTCCGGGAACATCTCCTGAATGATATTTTTGAATTCTTCGAATGTCATGATTATAAAAGTTCGTCTGAATAGTCCATCATTTTGAGTAGTTGTGCTTTGGCACGGCGGATTTTTGTCTTGACTGTGTTCAGCGGCAGTCCAAGCTCGTCCGCAATTTCCTTATAGCCGAAGTTGTCGATGAGGTTCATCTTTGCCACGGCCTTGTAGTCATCCTTGAGCTTCTCGATGTTTGTCAGCCACTTGTCGTACTCCTGCTGGTTGATGATGTCCTCCTCAGGGTTATGCATTGTCGCCGGCAGGTCCTTGAGTTCTGCAAAGTCTTCGTGGATAGATGTAGTAGGCAGATTGTTCTTTTCTCTGTCGTGCTTACTGAGGTAGTCAAAGGCCGTGTTGCGCGCAATCCTGTACATCCATGTGGAGAACTTGTACTCAGGATTATATGTCGCGATCTGACTGAAGGCCTTCTGGAAGCTTTCCAGACAGATGTCCTCGATGTCCTCCTTTTGGGATACGTACCTGGATATGTGGCTTCTCACGCCGACATTATAGCGTGTGTAAAGCACGATGTATGCAGCCTGGTTCTGTTCCAGAGCCAGCTTGACGAGATCTATGTCAGACAGATCAGTGAGCTTCGAGCCAGTTGTTTCCATGATTGCATTCTACTGTTAGTGGTACTGATAACTTTACTATGTTTTCCATTTCTTCCCTGACGATATCCTCAAGTCTGCTGACTTCAGAGATGACTGCGTCAAAGACAAGTTCGTCGTGAATCTGGAGGACCATCCGGCTCTGCAGTCCCTCTTCCTTGATTCGCCTTGCTACAGAGATCATGGCCAGCTTGATGATGTCGGCAGAAGTTCCCTGTATTGGCGCGTTGACGGCATTTCGTTCTGCAAGTGCACGGACTGTGCCGTTTCTTGAGGTGATGTCCGGTAGATAACGCCTTCTTCCGAAGATGGTCTCCACGTAGCCTGTTTCCCTTGCAGCCGTAAGCGTGTCTTCTATATAAGAGGATATTGCCGGGAAGTTTGCGAAATAGTCTTCTATGATCTTCTTAGCCTCAGCTCTGCCGATCTTCAGTCGTTGGGCAAGACCGAAGGAAGATATGCCGTACATGATGCCGAAGTTGGCGGTCTTGGCTATTCTTCTCTGCTCCGGAGTCACGTCCGCAAGGTCAACCCCGAAAATCTTCGACGCAGTCATGGCATGAACGTCCTGTCCGTTGCGGAACGCCTGGATGAGGTGGCTGTCGCAGCTGAGGTGCGCCATGATCCTCAGTTCTATCTGTGAATAGTCTGCTGAGACTATCACTCCGTCAGGCCTGCTTGGGATGAAGGCCTTTCTGATCTCTTTGCCGCGCTCTGTGCGTATAGGGATGTTCTGAAGGTTAGGCTTCGAAGAACTGAGACGGCCTGTCGCCGTAAGAGCCTGGTTGAATGTCGTATGAATCTTGCCGGTTCCCGGAGATATGTATGACGGGAGCGGGTCTATGTATGTGGACAGAAGTTTTCTTACGCCTCTGTACTCCAATATCTCATTGATGATGGGGTGTTTGTCCGCCAGGGCGCTGAGGGTGTCCTCGTCGGTAGGGTATACATAGCGCACGCCTTTCTTTGGCTTTATCTTCGGATCTATATTCAGCTTTTCAAAAAGCAGCGTTCCTATCTGCTTTGGTGAAAGGATGTTCAGTTCCGGCTCATCAGCCATCTCTCGGATGCGCTCCTGAATCTCGTTCATCTGGGCGCTCAGTCCTGCGGAGTACTTGCGAAGCTGGCCAAGGTCGATCTTGACGCCTTCCATCTCCATGTCAGAAAGAACCTTGAGAAGCGGTTCTTCCATTGTGTCATAAAGTTCCTGCAGTTCAAGCTGACCCATCTCTTCCCATATCTTCTCTCCAAGGAGTCCTGTCGCCACCACCTCTGCAGTGCGGCTTGGGGCTGCTTCTTCCTCAGGAATCTCGTCAAACAGTGACAGCGGAGCCTCTTCCTTTGGTGCGTCAGCGTTTCCCTCGATGTTGATGTCGAGGTATGTCTTTGCCAGAATCTCTATCTTGTGGCTCTTCTCAGGGTTGATGAGGTAGTGCATCAGCTCGATGTCCATCAGCTTTCCCTGAAGGTGCACGCAGTTGCGTGCGAGAATGTTTCTCTGAGCCTTGAGGTTATATCCGTATTTTATGATTGAATCATCCTGAAGGAGTTCCTTGAAGTCATCGAGGCTGCCTTCGGCTGCAAGATCCCCGGCTGCTGCGGTGATTCGAGTGATGCAGTCATCTCCCTCCACCAGGATCGTGCATGCGCTGCTTGCTTTTGCCTTTGCCGCGACCTGATCCGGTGACGCCTCCCTCCATTCGAGCTTTTTCTCTTCGCGAACCGCTGTCGGCTGAACGTCTCCAAGGAATTTCTTGAGAGAACCGAACTCGTATTTCTCGAACAGGTCGGCTACCTGAGGGGCGTATGCGCAATTGATGAGCATCTCTTCTTCTGTCACGTTCAATGGGATGTCTGTCTTGATGGTTACAAGTACGTGACTCAGGCCTATATGGCCTTTTGAATTCATAAATGCTTCGCGCTGCTTTGGCGTGAGTTCATCGATGTGATTGTATATGTTCTCTACAGTTCCGTATTTTGATATGAGCTTTCCGGCGCCCACTTCTCCAACTCCCTTCACTCCCGGAATGTTATCTGAAGAGTCTCCGCAAATTGTCAGAATCTCGATAACCTGCTCGGGGCGGTGGATGTTGTACTTCTCGCAGACCTTTGCCGAGTCGATTATCTCGTTTTCGCTTCCGGATTTTCCAGGCTTGTATTGGAGAATGTTTTCCGAGATCAGCTGTCCGTAGTCCTTGTCAGGAGTTACCATGTATACAGTGAATCCCTCCTTTTCTGCCTGCTTGGCCATGGAACCGATCACATCGTCTGCCTCAAAGCCCTTTTTCATCAATACCGGGAAGCCCATAGCCCGGCAGAGCTCGCACAGTGGCTCAAGAGAATCAATTACAAGCTGCGGAGTGGCGTCACGTGTGCCCTTGTACTCCGGGAACATCTCATGTCTGAATGTTCCTCCCGGAGGGTCGAATGCCACTGCAAGGTGGGTCGGCTTCTCTTTTTCTATGAGTTCAAGCAGGTATTTTGTGAATCCGAACAGGATGGACATGTCCGCGCCCTTTGAATTTATCATAGGGTGTCGGAGGAATGCATAGTACATCTTGAATACAAGTGCATGTCCGTCAATCAGAAACAGTCTCTTTTCCATAGCGGGAATCCTTTTTCAAAAATTGAACCCCAAAGGTATAAAAAGTTTCGTTTTATGCTATGATTTATTGACTAAAAATTGTTCTTATGTGAAATTTTGTGTTTTTGGATAAAATTTGGCATAAATTTGATAAATTCTAAATAAAAATTTTGCATTTCTAAATTTTATCACCATATTTGCAATAAGGATAATTTAGAAAAATTAAAAACTATTAAATTTATAAGACTATGAAAAAGATAATGTTATGTGCAATCGCAGCATTTGCGTTTACAACAATGGCTTCATGTTATGAAAGACCGGTTACTTTTGAGCAGCTTCCTGCGCAGGCTCAGACCTTTATAAATAATAATTTCCCAGGTGACAAGATGACTCTCGCAACTGAGGATGATGATGTTGTACGCCCTGACTATGAGGTGAGACTTGCCAGCGGAGCAGAGATGGAGTTTGATTACTCCGGATCATTGAAGAAGGTCTCTTCGAGAAATGGCATACCAGCCGATATCGTTCCGGTTGCTATCCGTAATTATGTGGCTACGCACTATCCTGATGCTGGTTTCCGTGAGTATGAAATAGGTAGAAAGACCCATGAGGTTAAACTTTCAAACGGACTCGAATTCAAGTTCAACAGCCGTTATCAAGTAATAGAAGTGGATGACTGATCTTTAAAACTGAATGACTATGAAGAGAATATTCTTAATTGCGACTTTGGTTGCAGCAGCAATCGCGGCAACCTCGTGTAACAAATATGATGGTTATGCATTATCGGAAGGTGTTCGTCAGAACAGCAGAATTATGCCTCCGAAGTCAGTGTCGGACGAAATGCCGGCTGAAAGACTTCAGATTCCGGACAATGCAAGAGACGTTGAGTGGGAGAAGGAAGGTCCATACTGGGTGCTGAATTATGATCTCGGCAGGGGAGCTGACAAGAAGGAGGTCGATGTGTATTTTGACTCAGACGGTGCGTGGGTGATGACCAGGACCGACCTTCATATCAAGGATGTCCCTCAATATATCAAGGATTATGTAAGCGCTTCTCAGGACTATTCAGGTGCCAGATTTACAGACAGGGATGCAGAGTATATAGAAAAACCTGAAGGAAACTCATACTTCCTTGAGATCATGATCGGAATGTATGATATCGATCTGGAAGTTACGGAAGATGGCATCATAACCGAGAGGCATGATTGACGACGACAGTTTTTAGGTTAATAAATAGGTGTTAGTTTGAATTTTGTTGCAGACTTACGTGAAATCCGCAGGATTTTGTGTAAGTTTGCACGTTTTTATAATAAAGTATATAAGCATGGCACAGAAACCGTCAATACCAAAGGGAACCAGAGACTTCGGACCTGCAGAAATGGCAGGGCGCAACTATATTTTCGATACAATCCGCTCAGTCTTCAAGACATACGGATATGCTCCTATCGAGACTCCGTCAATGGAGAATCTGAGCACATTGCTTGGAAAATATGGCGAGGAAGGTGACAAACTCCTGTTCAGAATCCTTAACTCAGGAGATGCATTCTCTAAGATAAACTATGACGATTTCCGTGTAGAGGGAACTGAGGACGGCTACAACAGCAAGGCTCTTTCCCTCAAGGTGTGTGAAAAGGGTCTCCGCTATGACCTTACAGTGCCGTTTGCACGTTTCGTGGTGCAGCACCAGAACGACATCACATTCCCGTTCAAGAGATACCAGATTCAGCCGGTATGGCGCGCGGACCGTCCTCAGAAGGGACGCTACAGAGAGTTCTATCAGTGCGACGTTGATGTGATCGGTTCGACTTCCCAGCTCAATGAGCTTGAGCTTGTGCAGATCGTTGACCGCGTGTTCACTCTTTTCGATGTGAATGTATGCGTAAAGATCAACAACCGCAAGGTCCTCACAGGTATGGCTGAGATCTGCGGCTTCCCTGACAAAGTTGTCGACATCACTGTTGCTATCGATAAGATCGACAAGATAGGTATCGATGCAGTTGAGGCGGAGATGGCGGAAAAGGGCCTTACAGCTGAGGCGATTTCAGTTATCCGTCCTATCCTTACAATGTCAGGATCGACATCTGCGAAGATCTCCCTCATGCGCGACCTCATGGGTGGAAAGTCGGCGTCAGGTATCGTGTCTGAGACGGGTCTCAAGGGCCTTGACGAGCTGGAGGAGCTCTTCGGCTTCATCGATGCCGCCGGCGTTCGCTGCGACGTGGAGATCGACCTTTCTCTTGCACGTGGCTTGAACTACTACACTGGAGCAATCTTCGAAGTGAAGGCTAAGGACTTTGCCATAGGAAGCATCTGCGGTGGTGGACGCTACGACAACCTCACAGACATCTTCGGCCTTCCGAACATGTCGGGAGTGGGTATCTCATTCGGTGCAGACCGTATCTACGATGTGCTCAAGGGCCTCGACAAGTTCCCTTCAGAGGTGACCTCGACAACAAAGGTTCTCTTTGCGAACATGGGTGCAGCAGAACTGAAGTACCTGATCCCTGTGGTCAAGGCTCTGCGTGAAGCAGGTGTGTCTTGCGAGATATATCCTGAGACATCGAAGCTCAAGAAGCAGTTCGACTATGCAGACAAGAAGAACATTCCTTTCCTTTCTATTGTCGGCGGCAACGAGGTTGAGGCAGGCGTGATCAATCTTAAGAACCTGTCTTCTGGCGAGCAGCAGTCTTTTGCCAAGACAGATATTGATGGAATGATCGCCTTTATGGCATAATCAATACATTGAAATTATGAAGAAGATTTTTCTGACAGCAGTTTTTGCGTTGACAGTTTGCTGCATGGCATCGGCTCAGCAGCATGATGGCGGCCTTTCTCCTGAAATGCTTGAGCAGATCAGCGCATCGTACGCTGACAATGCTTATGATAAGGCAATCAGCAACGCTCTTGCCGGAACTTCTATTGCGACATTGGCGATCAATGCTGATAATGCTGCGATGATTGACACCCATTTCTCGGACAGGGTCAAGACCAAAGGCATTACTGACCAGAAGTCGTCTGGCCGCTGCTGGCTCTTTACCGGACTCAATGTGCTGAGAGCAAAGATGATCGACAAATATGACCTTCCCGGAATGGAGTTCTCTCAGAGCTATCTTTTCTTCTATGACCAGCTTGAGAAGGCAAACCTCTTCCTCCAGGGTGTGATCGACACAAGAGACCTTCCGTTCGAGGATAGAAAGGTGGATTGGCTTTTCAGCAATCCGCTCAGCGATGGCGGACAGTTTACCGGTGTGTCAAACCTTATAACAAAATACGGCGTTGTGCCGGCAGAGGCTATGCCGGAAACATTCCAGGCAAACAATACTTCGCAGATGGCAAATCTTCTCAAGCTGAAGCTTCGTGAGTTCGGCCTTGAGATCAGAGCCGCCCGCAAGGCGCGTCCGGCTCAGCTTCAGGAGATGAAGATGCGTCAGCTTTCTGAGATCTACCGCATGCTTGCGCTCTGTCTGGGTGAACCTGTGAAGGAGTTTGAGTGGACAAGGTGTGACAAGAACAACAATATCGTAAGCCGTGGCACATATTCTCCTATGAGTTTCTATCAGGAGTTCATCGGTGAGGATCTGGAGAACAACTACGTAATGATCATGAACGATCCTACACGTGAATACGGAAAGGTGTATGAGATCGATTATGACAGACATGTCTACGACGGACACAACTGGCTTTACATCAACCTCCCTGTAGAGCGCATCAAGGAGATGGCGATAGCATCTATCAAAGATAATGTAGCAATGTACTTCTCATGTGACGTAGGCAAGTTCTATGACAGAAGCAAGGGTACTCTTGATCTGGCAAACTTTGACTATGCATCATTGATGGGCGTTACTTTCGGCATGGACAAGAAGCAGAGAGTGCAGACTCATGCCAGCGGATCTTCTCATGCCATGACTCTTATTGCTGTAGATATCGTTGATGGTAAGCCTGTAAAGTGGATGGTGGAGAACAGCTGGGGACCGTCATCAGGATACAAGGGATGTCTCATAATGACAGATGAGTGGTTCGATGAATACATGTTCCGCCTTGTAGTTGAGAAGAAGTATGTGCCGGAGGATATTCTGAAGATGCTTGATCAGGAGCCTGTCATGCTTCCTGCATGGGACCCTATGTTCATGATGGAGGAATAAAATCTGTATTTTTTGTAAATAAAATTTGCAGATTAAAAAATAGTCCGTATATTTGCAGTCCAATATCGCGGGATAGAGCAGTCGGTAGCTCGTCGGGCTCATAACCCGAAGGTCGTGCGGTTCGAATCCCACTCCCGCTACCAATAGAGCAGAAGTCGAAAGATTTTTGCTCTTTTTTTGAGTACTTAATCTATTCTTGATAAGTGAGACGTTTTTTACTGATATCTCTTTGTTGTCTTCTCCCGATCATGTCCTGGGCGAAGAATCGTATTGTTGTCTCTAAATCAGATTTTACCTTGACAGTTCTTTCTGAAAAGAACGATACTCTATACCATTGTATCATTGCTTACGGCAAAAATCCAGGTAACAAGACCATGGTGGGGGACTGTAAGACCCCTGAAGGAACGTTTAAGGTCAAGATGATCCATGATTCAACCTCATGGAAGCATGACTTCAAGGATGGCAAAGGCGTTATACGTGGAGCCTATGGCCCTTATTTTATAAGGCTGAATGTCCCAGGCTTCAATAGTATAGGTATCCATGGAACATGCTTCCCTGAAACAATGGGAACAATGGCCACCGAGGGATGTGTCAGATGTACGAATGAAGATATAACTAACTTTGTCAAGTATATATCGGTGGGATCTGAAGTTGTGATTTTACCTGATTCCAGAATGAGGTAGATATGCTAAGGTGTTCAGTCCATGTCATCGCGTCAATCATGCTGTTGTGTGGCAGTGTAAGTGCAGTAGCCAGGAATCACAGCGAGCAGTCGAACTACCTCAACAGCATAAAGGCGACTTTTCTGTCGTGGACCAGCGGTAGTACCAAGATTTCGTATGAACGGGCTCTGCCTGGCATAAATCAAAGCAGCGAAATATGTGCAGGCGTCATCAGTGCCGGATATGACAAGTACAAGAATAATCCGGTTGGCTTTACTATGCGGTATGGACACAAATTCTTCATCGGTTTAAACAAGGATGAACTGACGCTGAAGGGATTTTACCTCCGTCCTGAATTGGTCTATTCTTATTATCATTACAATTGTACCAACACCCACAAGTACGATTGCAGGCAATCTGGTGAACGTGAATCCGCGGCAATGACTGCTGTTCTGGGTACATGGGGATATCAATATGTGTATAAGCGCTTTCTTGCTGATCTCTGGGTAGGTGCAGGCTACGCCGGCGGCAGAGCGGCAGATACTGGGTATCATCACGGCTTTCAGTTATGGAAATACTTTGGCTCAACAAATAAAAACATAGCCTTAAGTTTCAGCTTGAGGCTGGGAGTCTGTTTCTAGACTTTGTTTTATTGACTTAAAGTTTGCAATTAACGGAAATTGTTGTACATTTGCAATCCCAAATCGCGGGCGTGTTGAAATTGGTAGACAAGCCAGACTTAGGATCTGGTGCCGAGAGGCGTATGGGTTCGATTCCCTTCGCCCGCACAAAAAGAGCTTTAATTCTTAACTGATTATAAATCAAAGAGTTAGAGCTCTTTTGTTTTTATGAGGTACAAGAGAAGAATGAATTTAGACCTGGTTCATGCTTGTTTAACGGATGTACAGTAACTGTTACGAATATTCAGGAAAAGTATAATTACCGTGAATAAAAATGGCAAGCCTAAGACAAAGTGTGCAAGATACTGGGGGCATATTGTATTCCTAGATGGGTCAGAAAAGTCTTTCACGAAGCAGAGGAGTGGATATGTAGCAAGGATGACCGGCTTTTATGTTGAGAAGGAAAAGGAGCTATACGAGTCGCAAAGTGAAAGTTATAAATTGCCATATCTGAGGTTACGGTAAAGTTGCTAGTAATGCTTGATAACGTTGAATGATAAGAAAGGAAAGTGGATCGAACTGCTGCATGTAGTTCAAGCAACTTTCCTTTTTTACAATTTTCTTGGTTTAGTTGTGAAGTAAATATACCGTAGTTTTGATGTTAATTACATCCTCCAACCCATCCTCTGACAGATGACCTTCTGAACATCTTCCACCCTGTCAATTGATGATGCCCAGTCTGGAAGATCCTTGTTGATCCAGCCCATGATAGTATATAACTGGTCGTGGATTTCTGAGATGCGTTTCATACTCCAGCATATCGATTCATTATGAAACACTCTGTTTCGGAATGCTCGGAAAGAGTTGAGCGGAGCGGAAACATATTTTCTCTGGCGGAGATTCTTTGGAAGGTAAGGGAATGCTCTGCGAAGCGGTTTCCAAAGAATGAGTTCATATTCAGCATTGAATAGAGACACCCAGAAGCCAAGGGTGAGTTCTGCAACAATCTTGGAAGGGGTTACGGTTTCGTGTCTGCCAATGATCTGCTTGCTGGCTTGAGTGATGTAGCGATTGAGGCTGTTAAGTCCAGGTGTGGTTGGGAATATGGCATACCAGTCTTCTCTACCAGTCATCGTTTCGAGTTCTCTGCTGATTGCATTTCTGAGAGCCACTTCCAAAATAGATACGCAGGGATAGAATGATTCTGCAAGTTCTATGTTGCTCTGGTAGTGGGTGATGGCACGTTTTTCGTCATTATGAAGTCGGAAGTAACGCTCCATCCTTTTGGTGGAGAAAACTTTTTCGAAGTATGATTTGTTATATTCCATAAAATCCGTATATTTGCGGTGCAGTCCCGGTCGTTCCTCTCCCAGATATCAGATGCTGGTGATGAATCCGGGTTTTTTTATGCCCTGTATTCTGGTTACAAAGATAGTTGACAGATTTGATTTACGGGTGTCTTTCTTTAGAAATTTCCCAATATTCAATAATTCCTTCAATGTGAGTATCCACAATTGATTGTTTGCCGGCTTTGCTCTGGAGAACCCCCAAATCATAGCCATCCATAAAGAAGTTCTCCGTTAAGACTGCCGGGCACAAGGAATGCCGAAGGATGTAGAAGTTTTCTTACCAGTCCGGATCTCCGTCTCTTGCGTAGTCGGTGCGGATTACCTGATTCTTGAGGATCTGCTCTGCGGCTTTATAAAGGCAGTCTGCGAGGCGGTCTGATTCTGTTTGTCCCTTTGCAGGTGTAGCAGGACCAGCCAGTGGCGTTCATCCATTTTGATCCGTCGCCGGCGGCGTTGACGTGGATGCTGATGAGGATGACGTTGGTTTTGCCGAAGACTTGGCAGTGGGCGTTGGTGCGGCGGACTCGTTCTGATAGTGGGATGTCGTCTTCTTCGGGAACCAGGAGTTCGGCGTCGTAGCCTTTGTTTTTCAGTTCAGTGACCACCTGTCTTGCGATTTCTCTGGTGTAGGCGTATTCGAGGAATTTGCCGTCTGGGGAGCGTTTGCCTTTGGTCTGGATGCCGTGTCCGTTGTCGATTAGGATTTTCATGTCGTTGGGGCGACAGCTCGGCGGTTTCTGGGGCGAAGGTAATAAAAAAGTCGCCGAGATTACTCTCGACGACCAAATTCTCCTTTTTATAGTGCAGCGTGAAGCGATAGTAGACATCACGGGCACTTTGCGAGTGCAAAGGTAGAAATTATTTTCCAATAATTATACAATAATCATGTTAAAATGTTTCAAATCCAGAAACTTTTTCCAAGATTTCTCTAACTTTTTCGTTCTCCACTTTCTTGAGAAGATCTTTGAGTTCATCGCACATCTCCTGATATCTGTGTACGGATATCTGCTTGATAAAGTACTGGATTACTGCGATGATACCTATGATGTTAGAGTTATTCGGTTGCGCCAGGTTGCCGGCTGGTCCATGTGGTAATCTCTGAGGCAGTTTTGTATCGAATAGCACATTGCCATGAGCGCACATGTTTCTTGCTTTACGGATGGTTTTAAAATAACTTTGGAAGATACCGATTTTAGCAACGCCGTAATGAAGGGCTATGTCTGCTTGTACATCTGGCTTCTTGAGGTTGTTGTAAAGCGCCTGAATGTTTCCGATTGTCATCAGCTCAACGGTTTTCCATGCTGGAGCATATCTGTCCATTGGATATTTCTTGTGATGCTCTATGATAGTCGGATTGTCTTGAAATGCTTTCGTTCCATACACAGTTGTATAGAAACTATTTACATAACTTGGTTTCATTACAGAGTGACTGATGAACCAGCATGGCTTTGTCTTATATAGGTTTGACACATGATATGTGATATATGTCCTGATGTTTACCTCTATGCGGGTGAGGTATTTCATCAGCAGCCTTCTGAGGTCACAGTCGAAATAGTATAAATCCAGCGCGTCAAGGAAGTTTGTGCCATCCTTGTAAATATGATCTCTGTTCTTTTTGCTCGGATATTTCTTTTCAAATGGGAACAGATATGCTCCAAATCGATAATACCCTATGTCAAGAAGCACTTCTTTAGCCTTCTCCTCATCATTGATGACCAGTCCTCTGTTCTTCAATTTCTCAACCTGCTCATCTAAAGTCGTTGCATATTTCATAGATGTTGTCATTTTGTTTGAGCAAATATAGTCGTTTTGTGGTAATTCAGTTGTTATTATCTTTCAAAAATTCTATGAGCCAATCTGCGAGGTCGATGTGGGCTGCTCGATCGGCTGGGGTGGCGTTGTCTTCGAGGAGGCGGGAGATGCGGATGTCGAGGTGTGGGAAGGTGAAGATCTTCTGCTGCCAGTCTTTGAAGGCGTCGATGTCGGGGAAGACGATGATCTTTCTGCCTTTGAGGGAACTGAGCCGTTCTGATGTGAGTCCGGATTTGCCTCCGGTGGCGAGCCATAGGTATTGGGGCATGAGGGCTGCGCAGATGATGGCGGTTTTTTCGGATTCTACGAGGGCGACAGTTTTATCCTGGTGCTTGGGCAAGAGGTGTTCGCCGAAGAGGCATTGGGTGAGCTGCCAGTCCGGGGGAAGTTGTTTTCTTCTCTTGAGTATTGAGTGGAGCCAGTTGATTCTGCCTGGTTTGTTGGGGTCTTTGATTCTATGGCCAGTGGCTGGGTTGTATTGCATGATCTTTCCTGTGCGGCATTGGTTGTCTTGGTCTATCTGCAGGAAGATGATTGCCTGGTCCGGGGTTGAGGCTATGCGGTAGTCGGTGATGATGCGGTCTATGGCTGAGGATGAGATCATGGTCTTTAGGTAGGTGATGAGGTGGTTGGTGGCTGATGGTGGTGGGATGAGGGCTGGAGGGATGATGCCTGGAGATGGCCGATTAAGTCGGCCATGACGATGTGAACGATGAAACAGATTCTTCGACTCGCTGCGCTCGCTCGGAATGACAAAGTGGCGATGTTCCGGATGATCGTGGAAGTATTGGCGTGGGGTGCGGTGGTAGCCGCAGGATGATTCGTGGTCGCAGCGGCCGACGGTTTCATGTAGTGGGTTGGCATCTGGATCAACATAGAGGGTGAAGCAGCGTTGACGGCCACAGGCAGGGCAGGTGTGGCGGCTGCTTGGATTGGTGTATTTCTGAAGGGTGTA
>JAZOPY010000109.1:0-13349 GCA_045655825.1 Candidatus Cryptobacteroides sp.
AGGGCCATTTGGGATGAGGCTAATTCCAAATGGTGGTTCTCTGTAGTTGATATAGTTGCAGCAATCACAGACAGCCCCAACCCGCGCAAATACTGGAGCGTCCTTAAAACACGCCTCAAGAATGCCGGCAATGAGTTGACTACAAATTGTAGTCAACTGAAATTAACTGCAGCTGATGGAAAGAAATATGCCACAGATTGCTTTGCACAAGAGGATATTACAGCTCTCGTCAAACTGATTCCAAGCAAGAAGGCAACCACTTTCCTCGACTGGTTCACATACAGCGACAACACAATAGACGGCAAGAGTAAGAAGAAAGCATATACCTTCCTGGAAAGCAACCTTATAGCCGACGAAGACGTTGGAACAGTAAAGTCCCTGCAGCAGATACACGGCTACCTTTTCGGCGGTCTCTACGACTTTGCCGGTCAAATCCGCAACAAGACCATCAGCAAAGGCGGATTCACATTCTGCCTTGCAGAATACCTGCACCCAGCATTACGCGACATTGAGAAAATGCCGGAAGACACATTAGACCAGATCGTTGACAAATACGTAGAAATGAACGTCGCCCACCCATTCATGGAAGGCAACGGCCGCTCCACCCGCATCTGGCTCAACCTCATCCTCAAAAAGCGCCTCGGCAAATGCATCGACTGGAGCAAGATCACCAAGAACGACTACCTCAATGCAATGATCATCAGTCACACCAAAAGCGACAGAATCAAAGAACTCCTTGCCTCAGCCCTCACCGACAAGATCAACGACCGCGAGACCTTCATGAAAGGCATCGACTACTCGTATTACTATGAGCAGGAGTAAAAAAGGTTATAACACTACAACCTTTTCAGCAACATTTTCACAATTCTCTATCGTCATATCACTATTCTTAAGCAGCACCTTCGCCTGAAGGATTACGGAGCGGTTGTCAGCTACTTCTTATAGTGCCCGAAAGCAGATAGAACCAGAACTTCTATAACTTCTTCATAGATTCGGTACACAAGTCTGTGTTCGTGTGTTATACGGCGAGAATATACATTCCCGTCGTAACCCTTAAGTGGCTCAACCTGACCGGTACCAGTCCTAGGATGCTCCTGGATTTCTTCCAGAAGCTTGGACAGTTTCTTTACAGCCTGGGGAGCTTTCTTATTCAGTTCCTTAAGATCCTTCTTGGCGCCGTCAGAAAATACTATTCTATACATTTCAGTCTTCATTAATCATTCGACTAAGGAAGCCATCAACACTCTCCCCTTCCTCCATTCTATGAACTTTACCCTGTTCATACTCCTCAATCCCACGTCTGATTTTAGCCTCCAAAGTGGTCTGATCAATGAGCGTATCACTTTCTCTCACTGGCACAAGCCTATAGCTGCCGTGACTCCTAGACGTAATCACGACATCATTTGTAAGAGCCAAGTCAAAGTATTTACGCTGGTTAGCCCTGAATTCTCTACTGCTTACTACAACCATTTTCATTCTATTTAGTTTTGCAAAAATATCATTTTTCAAATAAAGTACCAAATTGGTACACGTTTATTTTACTATACGGCCGTGTTTCTATACTCAATAATATTCTTCACACACATAAATCGGGAATGACGTAACGTAAACTATATTCGGATTTACCATAAAGCCCGTTCGGCTGAGGGCTGTGACATATTTTGAGCAAAAAGTGTCACAAAAACCCGAAAAACTGCCACAGCTACAGATGAGTTCACAACAAGTAAATACCAATTTATCTGACAGCCTTAACGTAGTTTAGCTCCCTCCTGATAAAGCACTTTAATTTTCATCTCCCGTCCATGAAAATGCCCGATTTCGTGGATTGGAACGGAAAAATTGGAATGCCGTCCATGAAAAGGGCTGTTTTCATGGATGGGAGTTCGGGATAAAAGTTAAGCATCTCGTTTGAGGTTCTTTTTGCGTACTGATTATCTCCTGTGAGATGTTTCGTATATTTACACAGCCATATCGGGATTTATCTAACCAATTTATTCCGCAACCTCACTCCTACAGATTAGTCGGAATTATCATATAAAACAGAATAATCAGCAAAACAGCCCAATCTAAAGGAAATTATGCCAAATCTGCTATAAGTAAATGAAGTATATTTGCTATGGATAAAGGCATTCCTTGCGGAAGCGTCAATGATGGGACTGACGGCAAATTGTTCTGATGTCATCGCTTATACCACCCCGAAGGACCACACAGCAAATACCAATTTCATAAAGTCACTTGTCGGATTCTTCAGAAGAATATTGCATTAGGAATCAGGCATACTTGTGAAAACATTCAAGTAGGATTCAACCAAAGTATATAATCACATATTCATATACTCCAGCAGATCATTCCTTCTTGAGGAACTGACAGGGAGACGGGTGCCGTCATCCAGAATGACCAGTGTGCGTTCGGCTGACACGACGTGCTTCATATTCACAACGTATGAGCGGTGAATCTGAATGAAATTGTCTGGAAAAGAATCCGTTATCTGACGGAAGGTCATATGCGTCAGGAACGGATTATCGGAAACCAGATGTATCTTGAGGTATTCGCTCTGCCCTTCTATGTATCTGATATCATCACATTCCACACGAAGGAAGCGATGGTCGCACTTGAGATACCTGACACATTCTTCTGTGGTGGATGATGAATTATTTTGATTTTGAATGAGTTGCCAATGGCTGAAGATTTTCTCGGCCACTCTGTTGAACTCTTCAATTCCGAACGGCTTAAGCAGATAGTCAAGAGCATTTACCTTGTAACTCTCAGCGGCATATTCAGGATAGGCTGTAACAAACACGACCATAGGAGGATTCTCCAGGGTACGTATGAACTCAAGACCGTTTACATCAGGCATATTGATGTCTATAAAGATCAGATCAACTTCGCCGGACTCCAATGCACGCCTGGCCGTCTCGACATTATGACACGAGGCGACAAGTTCCAGAAACGGATATTTGAGTATATAGCGCTTCAGCTTGTTAAGAGCCAGAGGCTCGTCATCGACAATTATGCATCTTATGTTCATATTCCTGGTATTACGAGTGTAACGGAGTAACGTTGCTCTTCTTCAAATATCTTTAACGAGTAGTCGTTTCCATATAGCAGGTCAAGACGTCTTCTTACATTGGCCAGTCCTACTCCTCCTTCTTTCTTGGATCCGGCAGGTTTCTCCGGGACAGTGTTGTCACAGCAGAACATCACTTTCCCGTTCATCTCGTAGAGTTTTATATTTATCTCCGTGTCATTCAGGTAACTGACACCGTGCTTGAAGGCATTCTCTATGAATGATATGAAAAGCAGAGGAGGAACACGAAGGTTAGCAGAGGTCTCATCAGGCAGTTCAAGATTGACCTTCACGATCTCTTCGAGGTATCTCATCTTCATAAGGCCCACGTAACTTGATATGAATCTGGACTCCGAAGACAGATCCGTAGCCCCGTTCTCACTTTCATAAAGGACATATCGCATCAGCTGCGAGAGTTCGAGAATCATATCCTGCGCCTTGACCACATCTTCGTCTGCCATTTCGTGAATATTGTTCAGGACATTCATGAAGAAATGAGGGCTTATCTGCTGCTTGAGGTACTTGAGTTCTTCCTGAAGCTTGAATTTCTCCAGTTCCTTCCTGTCGTCCTGTTCTCGCCTGTAACTGAACGAGAGTGATATCGCGACATTGACTCCAATTGTAAGAAGAGCGAGCACAATACGGAACAGCATAGGAAGCGTGACCATAAAATGAGGCTTCATTTCAGGAACAGGTTGTTTCTGGGATTCCTGAAACGGCATTGGTGGACGGAAGTCCGGACCGTCAAAACGAGGTGGCGGAGGAGAATGCTGTTCCTTGCGATGGTCAGGCCTGCTATCGTCTATGGTGTAGGACAATGCCCCGTATGTCAGCAGGACCGCACATATAGAAATGCCATAATACCATATCCTCCCTTTCTTGAGCAGGTGTGGCATCAGGATATGATTGTGCAGTAGGAAAATTATCACAAGGGGAAACATCCCCTTCCACCATCTGACGACCGGATGCCAATCAAATGCGGAATTATTGATATATTCCCAGAACTCAAGTATAAGCGGAAGCAGGACTGCAATCGTCCATATAGAGATATACAGCACACGTTCATTACGCATGCTGTCACCCTTCGATCCTATCCTCAGAATATTCATTCAGCAAATTTAGAAAGAAATCAAGATGCAAATGAATGTAAGGATGATTTTTCTGTCAAGAGCAAATGTCGCCGTTTGAATGTAATGCCACATTCCGTTCATCCGGATTTTCATCAGTTTCGCTGATTTAGGTATTCTGCATTGATTTTGATTAAATTAATTTTGTGGAGTTTTAAAAATTGAAATCAGAAAATGAAGAAGACAATCATCATCAGTGCTCTGACACTATTTGCAGTTCTGTCCTGCACGCCGGTTGACAGACCGGGCGATATGGTACCGCCGGAAATACCGGGAATGCCGGGACAGGACCCAGGCGAGAACGAAGTGGAAAACTACACTCCAGAAATATCAACTGAGGAAAACGGATATGACGGGCTCACTGCAACCGACAAAGGGTCGGATATCGTCATTGCCGGAGATGAAACATATTGGGAAAATCAGGAATTTGTGACAACCGTGACAGTTACCTACTCAGGTAATTCTGCTACTGTAACAACTACAGGCAATGCTGTGAAAGATTATATTACAGGTGCCGACGTGGCCCTTGATCTGACTGATGCAGGAGCAGCAGAAATCATCGCATCAGGAAAATCCGATGACGGACAGCTCAAGATATATGGCAACTCGGCAGTGAAACTCACATTGAACGGTCTTGAACTGACTTCTGCAAAGAGTGCGGCAATCAATGTACAGAACAAATCGCTCCTGTATCTACATCTTGCGGAGGGAATGACAAACATAATCTGTGATGCGGAAGCTCAGTCAGACGAGTCATATTACCCTGAAGGAGTTGCTGCCACAGATGAAAAGAGGAACGGTGCGATATATTGTAAAGGATCGGCAGTTGTGAGCGGTTCCGGAATCCTTTCACTTACAGGAAAGAAAAAGCACGGCGTCTCAGTCAAATCCTCGCTGACCGTGAGACCCGGAGTGACCTTGGCGATAAATGACGTACAGGACAACTGTATAAAAGCCGAGGGAATAACGGTACTCGGCGGCTACATCTGGGCCAAGACCTCCGCAGATGCCGGAAAATGTCTCAGTTCAGATGCAGATGTGACCGTAAAGGGAGGCCTGCTCAAATTATACACATCCGGCGGATCGATATATGAAGAGGATGAGAATGACACATCATCTCCTGCAGGAGTGAAGGCTGACGCCAATATTTTTATTTACAATGGCGACATCTTGTGCGTAAGCACTGGAGAAGGAGGCAAGGGCCTGAATGCGGACGGCGGTATCACAATGAATCACGGAACAGTCAACGTCGTGACTTCCGGAGGCAAATATATATATAATGAATCGCTCGATCTGGATTCTTCTCCCAAAGGAGTCAAGGCAGATGGAGAAATCACAATCAACGGTGGGGTACTGAATATTCAAGTAACAGGAAGAAGTGACGGTTCGGAAGGACTTGAGAGCAAGGCGAAGATAACTGTCAACGATGGAGAAGTGTTTGTCTATGCATATGATGATGCCATCAATGTCGGAGGAGACAATCCTGTCGGGTTGGAAATCAACGGCGGAAAGATCTTCGCATTTGCAGACAATAATGACGGCATAGACTCCAACGGAAAGCTCTGGATCAACGGAGGACTAGTCATTGCATCAGGAAGCGGTGCTCCGGAAGAAGGCCTGGACTGCGACAACAGCCAGAACTTCATCGTGACCGGAGGCACATTGATAGGTACTGGCGGAGCCGCTATCTCCACGTCAACCTCGAGCACACAAAGATCTGTAATATATAACGGTGTAAGTGCAAAGACAGGTGAACTTTTTGTGATTGCGGATGCAGATGGCAATCCTGTACTGAAGTACGAACTCCCAAGAACAATGAACGGGATGTCATTGTTTTTCTCATCTCCAGACATCAAGTCCGGTAAGACTTACACAGTGTATTCCGGAGGTTCATTAAGCGGAAACACAGTCAACTGGAACGGCTGGTTTGAGGATGGTTCCTATACGGCAGGGACTGAACTGGGAACATTCACTTCCAACAGTCTCACAACAACCGTAGGCCAGAGCAATGGTCCCGGAGGCGGTCCGGGTGGTGGCCCGGGAAACGGAGGTCCAGGCAACGGCGGCTGGGGTCCGGGATGGTGGAATTAACTGGTTCTGGTATACTTACCTGGATTCGTAAATTCAGATTTACCAGTCTCAAATCGGGATTTACCGCTGAAATGCAATGTGCAGCTAAAAAGCTATTAGCTCCATAAGTTGACTAAATCGTCTTTTAAAAACAGCCAATTTTTTCCGAGACGATACATGATAACAACAGGGAATAAGCAAAAATGGGCATCGTCTCCGAAAAACAGACTGTTTTTTAAAAGACAACACCAAATTCCCGTTTCACGGGCATTTAAGGCTGCGCCTCGGCAATGTAAACAAGTTTCCATTCCTCTTTATCTGCGAGAAAAATGCCTGGCACAGGTGTATGTGTTGTGAGTCCAGCTATGTTCATAATTTTTATTGCTGTTTCTTGTACGTCAATGCAGCCAGACAGCAGAAAAAGACTGCAAATCCTCCTAGTGCGGCATAGTTTACCCATAGTTCCGCGATACTTGTTCCTTTGAGATAGACAGACCTCATTATCTCAACCATATAGGTCGGAGGAAGACACCATGACAGTTTCTGAGCCCAGATCGGCATCGACTCCACAGGGGTCATGAGTCCGCTTATCAGGATGAAGGAGAGGACTATGAACAGCATAAGGAACATGGTCTGCTGCATGGTTTCAGACATATTCGCAAGCATTACGCCGATGCTTGACATCACCATGATGAAAAGCGCGGCAGCAAGGAAAATGGACCAGACAGAACCAGCTACGGAAAGTCCATAGACAAGTCTTGCCAGAATCATGCAGATTCCGAGATCAATGAAACAAATGACCCAGAAAGGAATAAGTTTCGATAAAGTAAACACAAACCTATTTACAGGACTCACATTAATCTGTTCTATTGTTCCGAACTCCTTTTCAGTCACCAGATTCAAGGCCGGAAGGAAACCTCCTACCATAACCAGAAGCATTATTATCAGGGCCGGAATCATATAATGCTTGTAATCCATCGTAGGATTATAAAAATTGACAGTTTCAATCAGACCGTCAGGGAGATCCATTCCTTTTGATGAGCGGATATCCTGAAGGCAACTCATGACAGTCTGAATTAAATATTGACTGCCCAGACTCCCCTTCATCGCATTCACACCATTAGACCATAGACCTAATTTCTCGGGCTTCCCCAGAATGCTTTTTCCAAATCCTGACGGAATCTCCAATATCACATCGATGCCTCCATCCTCCAACACCTTCAATGCCGAATCATGATCGGCATAGACGCCTTCAAGAATCAGATAGTCGGATGAATTGACTCTTGATACCATCTTCTGAGATACATCGCTACGGTCATAGTCAACTACTCCCACCTGAACATCCCTGACATCCATCGTCGCGATCCAAGGAAGCACAAGAGTCAGCATTATCGGAAATGCGACTACCAGTTTCGGCATGAACGGATTACGCTTGAACTGGCGCAATTCCTTGATTATTAGTGTTCTCAATACTCCCATAACTACTCAAGTCTGTCGTTGAACTTCATCAGTGCCACTCGCAGGATACCGATAGTCATAACACAAATGATCGAAAATTCCAGCAGTATATCCTTGAATGCAAGTCCTTCAATCATCAGTTTCCTCATAGCGTCAATATACCATCGTGCCGGAACGATATATGTTAACGGCTTAAGTACCCAAGGCAGGTTCTCCGTCGGGAACAGCATACCTGAGAACATCATGATTGGAAGCATCAGCAGCATTCCTGAAATCAGCAGTGCAATCATCTGCTTGTCAGTCACAACCGAAACAAGAAGTCCGAAACCCAATGCAAGAATGATATAAACTATTGAAATCGAGATAATTCCAAAAAGGCTTCCGGTCATCGGCACACCCAAAGCGTATTTGGCTAGCAGCAGTATGGTCATCAGATTAATGCAACTAAGCACGAAATACGGAACCATCTTGGCGAGAATTATCCATATCGGCCTCACCGGCGAAACCAGCAGCACCTCCATTGTTCCCATCTCCTTTTCTCTCACGATCGATATAGATGTCATCAAAGCGCATACGAGGATGAAGATCAGACCAAGAATTCCCGGAACGAAATTATACGCACTCTTCATCTGAGGATTATACAGGATATGGCTCTCGATCATGCCCATCTGTCCTGTGCCGGAAAGAGATTGATTCAAGATGCCGGTCAGAAATGCTTCTGCTGATGCAGCCACATTAGGATTTGAACCATCCAGAACTATCTGGACCGCCTTTTCACCGGGGATCCTTCCGCTTGTAATCCTGTCAAAATCCTGAGCAAAGACTATCACCGCACCTGCTTCAGAGCGTCGGAGCACTTCGTCTATCTCTTTCGTATCGACATAGCCATTGAATGTGAACATTTCATTATGACTGATCCGCGAGACAATCCGATCAATCGAGGCAGATCTTTCCGGAGCACATACCGCGACACTCACATTGTTGATATCAGTCGATATTGCGAAGCCGAAAAGAAGCATCAGCACAATAGGGATACCGATGACAACAAGCAGAGTCCTCACATCCCTTAGGATATGAAGAAACTCCTTCTTTATGAAATACAGCAGCCTATTCATTTCTTAGGGCATTTCTGGCAAGGCTTCTGAAAACCTCATCCATAGATTTGACTCCGTATTTCTCTATCAGTGCTGCGGGAGTGTCAAGTGCCATTATCTTACCGTCAACCATTATGGACACTCTGTCGCAATGTTCAGCTTCATCCATATAATGTGTGGTCACAAAAACTGTCGTGCCTTCCGAAGCTGTCTTTCTTATCATATCCCAGAACTGCCTGCGTGTCAGAGGATCCACACCTCCTGTCGGCTCATCCAGAAAAATGACCTTAGGTCCATGAAGGTTAGCAACTGTAAAGGCCAGTTTCTGTCTCCATCCGGTCGGAATTGACTTTACAAGATCATTGCGGTGTTCCCAGAACTCCAGCTCCTTCAGCATACGCTCTGCTCTTGAATTGATTTCCTTTGATGACAGACCGTATATGCCGCCATACAGTTCCATATTCTCAATGACTGTAAGATCTTCATATAGAGAGAATTTCTGGCACATATACCCTATATTCCTCTTTATATCTTCACTCTGTGAGATGATATCGCATCCAGCAACCGTCCCGCTTCCTGAAGTGGCCTTGCTCAGGCCGCATAGAATCCTGATAGCCGTTGTCTTGCCTGCACCGTTGGCGCCGAGGAAACCGAAGATCTCCCCTTTCGCCACATCGAAGGATATGCCGTCAACGGCTGTGAATGCGCCGAAGTTCTTAGTGAGATTCCTTACGGATATTATGTTTTCCCTTTTCATGCTTGATCAGTCTGATAAATGTTTCTTCAAGTGTGGTTCCGTCGTCTGCTATGTTTTCAGGGGTGTCAATCTTCAGGATTTTCCCTTCATTGATGAGAGCGATCCTGTCACACCTGCCGGCCTCGTCCATATATGGAGTGGAAACCAGAATGCTGATGCCATATTTCCTCAGTCCGGCAAGCATATCCCAGAATTCGCTTCGGCTGACAGCATCTACACCTGTTGTCGGCTCATCCAGAAGAAGGACCTTGGGCCTGTGAACGAGAGCAGAGCTGAGAGCCAGTTTCTGTTTCATACCTCCGGACAATCTGCCGGCACGTCGTTTCCTGAACGGCTCAATCTGACTGTATATGGGAGCTATCATTTCATAGTTATCCTCAGGCTTCCCGCCGAAAAGCGATGCGAAGAATTCAAGATTCTCCTCCACGGAGAGATCCTGATAGAGAGAAAATCTACCTGGCATATATCCGACTATCTTTCTGATTTCCAGATAATCATCAACACAGTCCAGACCTTCCACTACAGCTTTGCCTTCGTCAGGAAGCATCAAGGTGGTCAGAAGCCTGAAAAGTGTGGTTTTCCCAGCCCCGTCAGGTCCGATCAGTCCGAACAGTTCCCCTTTACCGACCTCAAACGAGACATCGTTCAAGGCCGTGACATCTCCATATCGCTTGGTTATGCCGTTAAGTATGATTGACGGTTCCATCATAACTGAACTTCTCCATACATACCGATCTTGAGCCTTCCGTCATTCTCGACAGCTATCTTTACGGCATAGACTAGATTTGCTCGTGTATTACGCGTCTGGATAGCCTTCGGAGTGAACTCGCTTTCATCCGAAATCCACACTACCCGACCCTTGTATTCATATTGCTGCTCTCCCCCGAAATCCGCTATTACACTCACTTCTTTGCCAAGGCTCAGCTGCGGGAGCAGATCGGAAGTAAAATAGGCTCTGAGATACATCGTATCCATATCAGCCACCTTCATCACAGGAGTGCCGGCAGCTACCATTTCACCGGCATTCACATATTTAGCCAGAACGGTACCTGAAATCGGAGATGAAATCCTGCATCTGCTTATCTTGTCTTCAAGCAGTGATATCTGGGCCTTCAGAGCACTTGCGTTATGGTCTATAGCCGTGCTGTTTCGTCTCAAAGATGTCTGCTGAGCATCAAGCTGCTTCTCCAGAACCTCTATCTGAGTACTGATATCGTCAAGCTGTTTCTTCGGAGCTGCTCCTCTTGCAATCAGATTCTCCACTCTTGTCTTTTCGGACTTCAGATTGCGGATCTGACTCTTCAATGAAGCAACCTGACTTTCAATATCCGGACGTGAACTGTTCAGCGAATTCAACTGGGCCTGAAGCTGTTCTTTCTGAAGATGAAGCTGCAACGTATCAATCTGACCCAGGACCTCTTTCTCCCCTACTTCCATACCTTCAGTAAGGTTCAGCCATATTACCTCACCTGTTCCCTGACTTGACACAAGAATCTCATCAGTTTCAAAATTTCCGCATGCATCATATTCTGCCTCCGATGCGCAAGCACTGCACAAAACGGCTGCGCATATCAAATAATATAACTTCTTCATAATCCTATCTGTTCAATGTATATTTCAAATCATATATGGCTTTCACCAACTCTATTTCATGGGTACTTCTGGCAATCTTCGCAGCAGACTCATCGCTTATCTTTGTAAGCAGATCATTCATATCGATTGCACCTTCCTGAAGTCTCGCCTCTGCTGCTTCCCTGACATTCTGACGCAATCGCACAATCCTGTCATCATCTGCCAGCACTGCCTTGATCCTCCTGATTTCCGCGTCATCCTGCTCAGCCTGAAGCCTGTTGTTGAATGAGAAGATATCCTTTTGCATCTTAACTCTGTCAATGGCGTTCCGAATCTGCTTTCTGGATGTCTTGTCAGTGTAGAAACTGCTGATATTCCAGCTCATACGAATCCCTACAATTCCATTCAAAGACCATCTGCTGCTCATCATATTCTCGAACATGTTCAGTCCAGGATATCCATAATATCCCTGAGCGAATAAAGCAAATTTCGGTGTGAGAGCCACATTCAACATCTGATTCTTAGCCTCAAGCACTTTGATCTGGGAGTCAAAAAGCATCAGTTCAGGTCTCTGAGATTCTGCAATCATCAGTTGGTGAGTCTGCGGCAATGAAAGAGTAGCGGTTCCGAGAGTATCACCGATGAACAGTTCAAGCATTTTTCTGAAACTTTCCTCACTTGACTTTATCTGATGGAGAGTCTGACCTGATGAGAGCATCTGAGCCTCGACAGCATCCGCATCAGCCTGCATTGCAACGCCATTATCTACAAGCGCATTCACATAATCAAGATTGTTCTGCAGTCTTGCAATCATATCCTCGACTTGCCTTTTCTGTTCCTGAAGAAGCAGAATGCCGAAATAAAGATTATCTATGCGGTTGTCCAAGGCATACATCTCGACATCAGCAGCCCTCAATGACTGCTGCGTTTCACTTTCCGTGAGTGTTTTTTCTGCCTTTGACTTACCTCCGTCCCAGATTGTCTGCTGAATATCTATCTGCACTTTGTACTGATCCTGCCTCAAACCCGGCATATCAAGTCCCTGAGCAGCAAGCATTGATTCGAACTGATCGGGCCACCTTGCTACATCAGACTGATATGTCGCCTGCGCGGACAGGCTTACCTGAGGTAACCAGGCTTTTGAAGCATTGCTCATATTATAATCCTGACTCTGGGAAATCAGATCGTACTGTCTTATGGCCGGATAATGTTTCCGGGCCATTTCTTTGCACTGTTCCAAGTCCGGCTGTGCATAAGCTGAAGACAGCCCCAAAGCAGTCAATGCAACAACTGATATAAATCTCTTCATATAGCGTAAATTATTTTATGCAAAGTAAGTCTAAGAACATTGAATTGATATTGCCGTTTCTTTGCAAAAAATGTCCTGTTTTTAATCTTATTCATTGTATAGGTATACTTGTTGAGCAATTTATTATCTTTGTGAAAATTTGTACTATGAATGATACAAGACGGGTGTTCCAGCCGATGACAATCAAATCCATTGTGGATATGCTTGAAGAAATCAACTTCAAGGTAGAAGGACTTGTCGTCCGGGAAAGACTTGCAATAAATCTGAACCTATGCAAGTCATTGGCCCCTCGTTCAATACTGGAAAAACTGAATGTTCCATACCTTGTTCAAGATAACAGGATGCTTAGAGCCATTTCTGGGCAAGCTGTCTTAGAAGTAAACTTTACTGAATATACGGTGACTGCAGGTGATATTCTTTTTATCAAGGAAGGCAGCTATTTTGAAGGCATCGATTCGTCAGATGATTTTAAAGGAGAAGTCATTGCTTTCCTCCCGGAACAATATAATTCGCAACTTCTGCAGCGTGACCGCAATGCCATTCATATACATCTTGAAAATGAAGAATGGGAAAAGATTTCTCATCTGATTTATTCAGTCTATACTTTTGCTACCGATGTGTCATATAGAAAAGATGTTGTCGAGCCATTGGTGATTTCCTTATTCAACAGCATCATTCTTATGTCGGAAGACCGGACTGAGAGTCCTGCATCAACAGGTACAGAACATCTGTTTGAGAAATTCATGGACAAATTACAAGAAAACAGTTCAGGTAAACATTCCGTATCGTATTATGCTGATTTGCTATGCGTTACGCCGCAATATCTGAGTAAGGCAGTGTCATTGACAAGCGGCAAGACTGTGTCCGAATGGATAAGCAAGGCTGTGATAACAGA
>JAZOPY010000110.1:0-17704 GCA_045655825.1 Candidatus Cryptobacteroides sp.
CACATGGCCCTGAAGGATGACACCCTTCATGTTCTCGCAACCAGGAGTTGCAGGCTTGCGGATGATGATGTTGCCGACCTCGTCCTTGATGGTCTCGAGGCCATGCTCCTTACCCCAGTTATACATATACTCCACTGCAAGCTCTTCATGCTTTGAAGGGCGTGGAATCTGTGTCAATGCGTAAAAGTTCTTCCACACGATCTGTGGATCAAGTTCTTTAATGCTCATAATATTTCAGTGTTATTTAAGTATTACGTTTACTGGAAGTGAGCTCTCCTGGCCGAGCTGATATACCGGCATACGGCTCTGGAGCAGAAGGTTTGCACCATCCATGAGCTTCACTGTGCATACGGCCGGAATGCGGTAGTAAGCCAGCACTTCCTTCTTGTTCTTCTGTTCTTCTGCAGAAACCTCTGTCTGGGCAAACTCCTGAGGGATGATCTGCATGATCACAGGCTTGCCTGACAAGTTGTCAGCCGGCACAAGGCCGTCAGTATCTGAAAGACGGAAAGCTATATACATCTGATTCTCCTGATCAGAAACAGGAACAACCTCGAACTGCATCTTCTGTGTCTGACATTCTGAATAACCGACAAAGAGAGTCATATATTCCTCTTCGAGACGGGTGATCTCCGCTATAGCCGCCCCCATAGCCTCGCCGCTATATGTCGCATCAGTGTCTCCGGTAACAATCTGAAGACGCTGCTCTCTGAGCCTGATGATCATCTCGGCAGTCTCAGCGGCCTTCTGCTCTGTAGTCTTGCCTACAAGCATGTCCTGTCGTACAGAAGTCTTGCCCTTTCCACTATGGTATAATGTTGTAGAGCCGGAGGTCAGGTTTGAAGAAACGCCTTTTCCAGAAAAGTCTCCTTGAGTATCAGTAGGGAAACGCCAGGCTGATGCATCTCCGTACTTAGCATCCGAAAACGAGATGAGACCTTCTGCTGACAACCTCAGGAATGCGCCATCAATCTGGCCTTTCTTGACGTTGAGGGAGTATCTTCTGCTCTGATCCGCCTCTACGAACGGAGTCATACGGACCTGGGTAAGCTGAAATGTATTCTCATCTTTCTGACGAGCCTTGATTCCAAGGTATTTCTCAGCATACTTTGCATAAGGTCCGACATAGAAGCGTTCCTGAACCGCTTCAACCTCCAATACGATAGTTGTTGAAGGAAGGGAATATGTCAGGAATCCTTCCGGATCTGACTTCTTCTGTGCAGATGCAACCATCGGGAGCATCATCAGCATTGCAACTGAAAGTCTTAAAATATGTTTCATAGTATAATAACTTTATTTCCAACGTTTGTGCGACCACAGCCAGTTTGAAGGACACTCTCTGATCTCCTCTTCAAGCAGATCATAATATTTTCTCATAAGTTCTTCCGGAGTCATTTTTGAAGCATCATCACAGATCGGAATCAGCGTCCATTCATATTGTCCCCTCTTGACCCTGTTCATCTTCAAATACAGCACCGAGTGAGACAGCTTGCATGCAACTCCCATACTACCCTGCATTGCATTGGTAGGCTGGCTCATGAAATCACCGATGAAATGTTTGCCTGCCTTCATATACGGAGCCTGATCGGCAGGATAGCAATAAATCTTCTTGTCGTTTCTTTGGCTTATTGCATATCGGAGGATATTCGAAGACTCTACCACACATAGTTCCTTCGTCTTGTCTAGAGGAGATGTTCTATTTCTCTTGAACACCTCATCCCAAACTGGAGAAGACAATTTCTTGTATACAACCTTCATTTTTTCCTGTCCGAACGGACATGGCACTCCTGATGCATCAATATAAGCAAAAACGCCTCCCAAAAGTTCCCAGTTTCCGCAATGTGTACTCAAGACAGTCACGCTTGGACTCTTCTCGTAATATTCAACCAGCAGTTCGGGATTTGTAAATTTGACAAGTCCTTTTTGGCGCACACGCTTATGACTGCTGCCACCGAACCATACAGCTTCAGCGACAACCTCACCAACATGCTTATAAAAACCGTCTGCAATATTGGGAATCTCACCATATCCTTTGGTAGGGAAAGAACGCGCTATATTAGTAAGAACAACTGAATAGCGATATTTTAGGAGATTTTTCAGTATCCATGCAAGAATATCTCCCATGAAGTAATGGAATCTCAAAGGAAATCTCGCCAGAATCCATAGGAATCCGCGCGTAATATTTATCAATAATTGTCTCATTATCAATCCAATAAACAAAAAGTACACAAATCAAACAGCCAACGAAAATATTTCAGTCAGCATTAAATCAAGCAAAGATACCAATTTTCCCCTTTATTTCAGATATTTTGCCTATAAATTAATTTTACTATCTTTGTCGGTTGCATATTGTGAAACAACAATACAAATCATAATAAAATTTAAAAACTATGTTTAAAGGACATCCAAAAGGTCTGTTCGCCTTGGCCCTTGCCAACACAGGTGAGCGTTTCGGATACTACACAATGCTTGCAGTATTCGCACTCTTCCTTCGCGAGAACTTCGGTCTAGCACCGGGCGCGGCAGGAGCTATCTACTCAACTTTCCTCGGTCTTGTCTACTTCATGCCACTCATCGGTGGTATCCTTGCAGACAAGTTCGGATTCGGTAAGATGGTAACTATCGGTATCACAGTCATGTTTCTGGGTTACCTTCTTCTTGCAGTTCCACTCGGAGGAGACACTCTTGCAATGGTTGTAATGATTGCAGCCCTCCTCTTCATCAGCTTGGGTACCGGTCTGTTCAAGGGTAACCTCCAGGTCATGGTAGGTAACCTCTACGACGACCCTAAATATGCTGACAGAAGAGACTCTGCCTTCTCATTGTTCTACATGGCAATCAACGTAGGTTCGCTTTTCGCTCCTACAGCAGCTCTCGGAATCAAGGCATGGGCTGAGAACTCTCTCGGTTTCTCAGGAAACGACGCATACCACTTCTCGTTTGCAGTTGCATGCGTATCACTCATTCTTTCAATTGGAATCTACTACGCATTCCGCTCAACATTCAGACATGTTGAGGGCGGCGAAAGAAAGAAGGGCGATGTACAGGTTGAAGACAACCTTACTCCAGCTGAGACAAAGTCACGCATCACTGCACTTATCCTCGTATTCGCAGTAGTCATCTTCTTCTGGATGGCATTCCACCAGAACGGTCTTACACTCACATACTTCGCTGACGAGTTCACAGAAACATCAGCTGCTGGTGCAACAACCATGCTCTTCGACGTATGGAATCTTGCTCTCATCATCGTTGCCGTATATGCAACATTCTCAATCTTCCAGAGCGAGAATGCAAAGGGCAAGCTCACATCGGGTGCCATCGCATCTGCAGTTCTTGCTTTCCTCGCATACCGCATGACAGGCACAGCTGATGCAACTTGCGCAGTGGACGCTCCTATCTTCCAGCAGTTCAACCCATTCTACGTAGTAGCCCTCACTCCTGTATCAATGGCCATCTTCGGTGCTCTTGCAAAGAAAGGCAAAGAGCCTTCAGCACCTCGTAAGATCGCTTACGGTATGCTCGTGGCAGCCATCGGTTTCGCTATCATGGCAGTAGGTTCACGCGACCTCAACACTCCAAACGACCAGGCTAAGGCTATCGCCATCGAGAAGGGTGAGACTATCGCTCAGGAATATGTAGCGGCACAGAATGATACAGTTGCACTTGCTAAGATAAACAAGGCGAAGTCTGATTTCGAAGGAAAGGTCACAGAAGAAAACAAAGAACTCTTCACACAGGTGTTCAATGCAAGCCAGACTATCTGCGAGGGTACAGACAGCACAGCCGTAGCTGCAGCTACCGCAGCCCTCAACGGGATCAAGGCAGAGAACAAGCCTTCAACCCGCACATCACCTTATTGGCTCATCTTCACATACCTCATCCTTACTTTCGCTGAGCTTCTTCTCTCGCCAATGGGTATCTCATTCGTATCGAAGGTTGCTCCTCCTAAGTACAAGGGTATGATGATGGGTGGATGGTTCGTTGCAACTGCAATCGGTAACCTCCTCGTATCAGTAGGTGGTTTCCTCTGGGCAGGTCTCCCACTCTGGTCTGTATGGGCAGTATTCATCGGACTCTGTCTCCTCTCTGCACTCTTCATGTTCGTCATGATGAAGAAGCTTGAGGACGCTACAAAGTAATTTAAACAAATCTCGATATTATGACCGGCCGCAGCTTTGCAGGCCGGTCATTTTTTGTATATTTGTGGGTTATTATGGACCAGTCTGTCAAGGAGACCCTCATCGGGTGGGCTCAGGAGTACAATGACCCGAAGTATTTTACGGAAGATCCTATAATCTTTCCTAAGCATTTTGCAGAGAAACATGCTCTCAGCGAGGCTTCACTGGCTGACGTGGAGATTTCCGCTCTGCTTGCAGCACATCTGGCCTGGGGCAGGCGCGCGATGATTGTCCGCGACTGCGGCAGGATGCTTGATGAGATGGACTGGAGGCCGTATGACTATGTGATGAACGGAGAGTATCGCGATGAAAACGCAAGCCTGCACAGGACGATAAAGTGGAGTGAGTTCGCCGCAATCTGCGAAAGGCTCAGAAGCATCTATCGAGAGCGTGGCAGCCTTGAAGGCATGACAGACACTCAGATCCGCTGCCAGATTTTCGGGCAGAAGGAAGACAGGAAAGCTCCGAACAAGAAGATAAACATGATGCGCAGATGGATGGTCAGGGACGACGGCAAGGTCGACCTTGGAGTCTGGAAGAATTCCGACAAGAAGGAGCTGATAATCCCGCTTGACGTCCATGTATACACGCAAGCCAGTGCACTGGGCCTGACATCAAGAAAGCAGAAGGACATAGTGACAGCGCAGGAAATCACAGAAGCCTTTAAAGAAATATGGCCGGAAGACCCATGCCTGGGAGACTATGCCCTCTTCGGCTACGGTGTAACCCGTCAGTGACCTAGGTCCATCTTGAACGCCCCTCCCGTCCATGAAAAGGGCCGAAAACGTGGACGGCAGACGAAAAACAATAAGCAATATGCCAAGACTATATATCATATCAGGATGCAACGGAGCGGGAAAGACCACCGCTTCATATTCGCTGCTGCCGGAGATGCTGGAGTGCCGCGAATTTGTAAATTCCGACGAATTTGCAAAAGGTCTCTCTCCTTTCGACCCTTCGAAAGCATCAATCCAGGCCAGCCGATACATGCTCATGAAGATCAGATATCTTCTTGAGAAGAAACGCGACTTTGCAGTTGAAACAACCCTTGCAACCAGAACTCTGCTCACCATCACGAAGATGGCGCAGAAGGAAGGATACACAGTTACACTACTGTACTTCTGGCTGAAGACTCCGGAAATGGCTATAGAAAGGGTAAGGGCCAGAGTCGCTGCAGGAGGTCATGACATTCCCGAGGAGACTATCCGCAGAAGATATAATGTAGGCATTCATTATTTCTTTAACAGCTATGCCCCTATCTGCGAGAGATGGATCCTTGCAGACAACTCTCAGATTCCATTCAGAGTGATTGCAGAAGGATCCAAGAATGAGGTGATAAACATACGCGACGAAGAGACATACGAAAAGATCAAGGCAATAGGCGAAACCGTAGACGTTGCCAAAACAGAAAAGGAATGAACACAGCAGAATACTATCACAACATATTCGGAGTCAGCGTTCAAGAACTCCAGAAACTCATAGCTGCAGCACTTTCAAAAGGAGGAGACTACGCTGACCTTTATTTCGAGTACACGACGTTCTTCAACCTCAACCTGAAGGACGGCGTTGTTTCATCGGGAGGTTTCCACACAGACTGCGGAGTCGGCATCAGGGTACTCAAGGGAGAGCGTACAGGTTACGCCTATTCGGAAAACCTGGCCATGGACCAGATGCTCAAGGCAGCACAGGCAGCATCAATCATAGCTCAGAGTGATGGCAGCGCACGCACATACGCCAATGCAGACAACTCCAGAAACGATTTCTACAGAATGGAGAAAAACTGGAGAGACATCGGCGCCGATGCCTTCCTCCCATTTCTGCAGAATCTTGAAAAATCAATATTTGCAAAAGACAACCGGGTGGTTAAAGTCATAGCAAGACTTTCGAACTCTGTAGCAGACATAATGATGTACAACTCACTGGGAGAACTTACCTTCGACACCAGACCGATGGGCAGCGTCAGCGTAACGGCGGTATTCCAGCAGGACGGCAAGACTGAGAACAAGAGCTGCGCAAGAAGTTTCCGTACAGGAGCTGAACTGATCGGCCCGGCACTGGCTGAGGAAATGGCCGTCGAAGTGACTAAGGGTATCGATCAGAGGTTTGAGGCAATACGTCCGAAAGGAGGTCAGATGAGCGTGGTGATGGGTGCCGGAGCGTCAGGAATTCTGCTTCACGAGGCGATGGGACATGCGTTCGAAGCTGACTTCAACAGAAAGGGACAGTCAATCTTCGCGGACAAGATGGGAACCCAGGTTTGTCCTAAAGGCATCAACGTTGTAGATGACGGAACATTGACCGGAAATCGAGGAGCATGCAATTACGACGACGAAGGCGTTCCCGGACAGAAGACCTACATGGTTGAGGACGGCGTGCTCACTTCGTTCCTCCATGACAGGATCAGTTCCGCATGGTATGGAGTCAAGCCGACAGGAAACGGACGAAGAGAGAACTTCAGATACAATCCTATTCCACGAATGAGGGCGACATACATGGAAAGCGGCAATGCCGATCCGGATGGAATCATAGCTTCAGTAAAAGAAGGAATCTATGTGGATGAATTCTCAAACGGACAGGTAAAGATCGGAGAAGGAGACTTCACATTCTTCGTCAAGAGCGGATACCTCATCGAAGGCGGACGTCTGACTGCTCCTGTGAAGGACATCAACATCATCGGCAACGGTCCTCAAGCCTTGGCAGACATCGTGGCTGTCGGAAACGACCTGAAGATCGACAACGGAACATGGACATGCGGCAAGGAACAGAGCGTGGCGGTATCTTGCGGAATGCCGACAGTCCTTATAAGCAACCTTACAGTGGGAGGAGAGTAATGATTACAGAAAAGGAAATAAACATAGCACGTCACTGCATTTCATACGCCCTTGCAAATGGTGCAGATGCAGTCCGAGTATCCCTTAACGACAGCACCATGGACAGCTGCACCCTGCTCAACGGTGTTCTGGACAAGGTGACTCACGCTGCAGACAGATCCATTTACTTCTACATCTTCGCCGATAACAGATACGGCACATTCTCAACGAACAGGCTGGAGACAGAAGACCTTGAGAAGTTCATAATCCAGTCCATCACCATGGTCCGCATGCTGGGCGAGGACAAGTTCAGATCACTCCCCTCACCTGAAAGGACCGCAAAAGATGCAAGGACCGGACGGGAATTAGGCATGTATGACTGCCGATACGAAGCCTCAAGCAGCGACACAAGACTCGAGCGTGCCATAGAGATGAGCATCTTCTCTCAGATAGCCGGCAAAGAATACACGCTGATTTCAGAAGAGTGCGAATACAGCGAATCCTACGACGACAACTTCGTTGCCGACTCACAAGGTTTTGAAGGCCGCCATACCGAAACATGCTACAGCGTGTTCGCTGAGATGACAATTCAGGACAAGGAAGGCAGCAAGCACAGCGGCTTCTGGTGGGAAAGTTCCTACAGCAAGGACGGCGTTGAGCTCAAGGGATGCGCTCAAAGGGCCTTGGACAGAGCCGTAAGACAAATAGGTCCGAAGAAACGACGCGGCGGACATTACAAGATGGTGGTCGATACAAGCGTTGCCACAAAATTGATTTCTCCGGTGATCACAGCCCTCAATGCAGCGTCAATCCAGCAGAAGATGTCATTTCTGGATGGATCGGTCGGCAAGCAGATCTTTCCTCAGGGCATGACACTTATGGACATGGCAAGAACTCCAGGCAAGAACGGTTCAAGGTTATACGACACTGAGGGAGTTGCCACAAAAGATGCTCCGATCATCGAAAACGGAGTGGTAAAGCAATACTTTGTGAACACATATATGGCTGCGAAGATGGGCATCGAGCCGACCATAGAGGACATCTCACGCCCTTGTCTGTTGCCATTTGGCGAAAAAGAGTTATCTTTGAAAGATTTACTTGAGCTGAGCGGAAGCGGAATCCTCGTAACAGGCTTTAACGGAGGCAACTGCAACCCGGTCACCGGAGATTTTTCTTTCGGCATCGAAGGTTTTGCCTTCAGCAGAGGAAAGATCACCCATCCGGTGCATGAGATGCTCATAACAGGAAACATACTGGAGTTATGGAACAGTCTTACGGCAGTGGGATCGGATGCCAGACCGAGTGTCAGATGGCAGATCGGCTCCCTCGCCTTTGAAAACGTTTCATTCTCCGCATAAACAGAAAACAAAACATAAGAAAATATGAAAATCGCACAGAACACAGTAGTAGAGTTCAGCTACGAACTCGAGGTCGACGGACAGGTGGTCGATCAGTGTCCAAAGGAGCGTCCTTTGGATTACATCCATGGCACAGGCAGCCTTCTTCCTAAGCTTGAGGAGGCTATCGAGGGAATGGAGCCCGGATGCACATTTGACGTAACTCTTTCTCCTGCAGACGGATACGGAGAGATTGACCCATCAAGGGTAATCGATCTGCCTAAGGCAGCATTCGAGGTAAACGGCGAGATCCGCGAGGACCTTCTCGTTGTCGGCAACACCATCCCTATGATGAACAGCATGGGAGGAGTGATTCCGGGAGTTGTCGTAGAGGTATCAGAGGACAGCGTAAAGATGGACCTCAACCACCAGATGGCCGGCAAGACCCTTCACTTCAAGGGAGAAGTGGTATCAGTCCGCGAAGCTACTGAAAAGGAGCTCACTGAGGGTCTCCACGGAGAGTACGTACACTCTTGCGGCGGATGCCACGGATGCCATGGTCACGAGGGCGACTGCGAAGGCGGCTGCGGCGAGGGTGACTGCGGATGCGGATGCCACTAATATAAGATGAGGACAGCTGTCGTCATACTGAACTGGAACACGGAGGGATTCCTGAAGGAATTCCTTCCGCCTCTTATACACTCTGTATCAAAGATCCAGGGAGCAGAGGTTGTCGTGGCGGACAATGCCTCAACAGACAGTTCAATGAAGGTGATGGCAGAAATGTTCCCTGACATAAAGACTTTAAGATTCGACAGCAACCTTGGCTTTACCGGAGGCTACAACAAGGCATTTCAACTGCTTGACGAAGCTGAAAAGCCTGAGTACTTTGTCTTGATAAACTCAGACATAGAAGTAACGGAGGACTGGCTTAAACCACTTGTCAGCTGGATGGATTCACACCCGGAGTGCGGAGCATGCGCTCCAAAACTCCACAGCTTCCAGGAGCGCGACAAGTTTGAATACGCCGGAGCAGCAGGGGGCTATCTGGACCGGTTCGGTTATCCTTTCTGCAGAGGGCGAATCCTAAAGCGCCTGGACACAGACCACGGACAATATGACTTCCCGGAAGACGTGATGTGGGCAACCGGAGCCTGCCTTATGGTCAGGAGCTCAGTATACAGGGAACTTGGAGGGCTGGATGAGAGATTTTTTGCCCACATGGAGGAGATTGACCTCTGCTGGAGGATGCAGCTGACAGGCCGGAAAGTCACAATCGTTCCGGATTCACTGGTCTACCACGTCGGAGGGGGCACACTGCCGGCCGAATCACCGTTCAAGCTTCAGCTGAACTACCGGAACAACCTGCTGATGCTGGAGAACAATCTTGCCAAAACGTTTGCACTGATGTTCTACCGACGCGGATATCCACTGGAAAAGGCAGCTGCCAAAGGGTTGAAAAAAGCAGAAAGGAGGATCAGGCGCAGAAAGATGCTCGACAATGCCTCTGCCGCCGCATACCTCCAGATGCTCAAGATGTCCAGCTTCAAGGCAGTAAGGAAGGCATACAAAGAGTACAGGACTCTGAGCAAAAAACCGGGCAAGGACGAAATAATCGAATATTTAAACAGATATGGAATGCATGCTTCGGTAAAGGGTCTTTACAGGAAAAGCATAATCATCCAATCTGCACTTAAAGGAAAAAGAATATTCCAGAGCATAAGGCCAGAGGGGTTCTATAATATTTAACGACTATGAAAATTGTCATCGCAGGAGCCGGTGAGGTAGGTTCTCACCTTGCAAAGATGCTCAACAACGAGAGCAATGAAATAACCGTCATCGATTCACGAGAGGAAAGGCTCGATGCCCTTTCAGCAATCACCGACGTGATCACCGTGGAAGGAAATCCATCGGATATACACGTACTGAAGCAGGCTGGAGCTGAGCATGCAGACCTTTTCATCGCTGTAAACCCGTCTGAGTCGCAGGACGTGAACATAGTAAGTGCCATGCTTGCCAAAAAGCTTGGCAGCAAGAAAGTCACAGCCCGGGTAAACAATGAAGAATACCTTGATTACGAGAACAAGTATATCTTTACTGATGTCGGAATAGACCTATTGTTCTATCCGGAAAAGATCGCTACCGGAGAAATCATAGACCTTCTCAAAAGGACAGCGACAACAGAATCATTGGAATTTGCAAGAGGTAAGCTTCAGGTGGCGGTATTCAAGCTTGAGGAAGACTCACAGCTGATCGGAATGAACATGGCAGAGTTCAGTTCTGTAGCCGCATCGGAAGGACAGGCATTCCGTGTAGTGGCAATAGCCAGAAAGGACACCACCATCGTTCCTACTTTTGACACAAAATTCAAATACCACGACCTGGTCTTCATCATTTCCACCAGAGACGGCATGAACCTGCTGATGAGATACATCGGCAAGCCGGAAATCGAGGTCAAGAACGTGATGATCCTTGGAGGAAGCCCGATCGGGGAAATGCTTGCAATGCAGCTTGGTAAACAGATGGATTCCATCAAGCTCATCGAGATGAATAAAGAGAAGTGCATGGAACTGTCAGAAAAGACCCCTTCAAATGTAATCGTGGTCAATGGTGACGGAAGAAATTCAGACCTTCTCATAGAAGAGTCCATCAGGGACTATCAGGCATTTGTGGCAGTGACTGACAATTCCGAGACGAATATCCTCGCATGCGTTGCGGCTAAGAGCCTCGGAGTCGAAAGGACCATAGCAGAGGTCGAGAATATCGAATACATCAAGCTTGCCGAAAGGATGGGAGTGGATGCGGTCGTCAACAAAAAGCTCATCACAGCCGGAAGAATATTCAAGTTCACCCTCAGCAACAAAGTCCGTTTCATCAAGTACATGAGCGGTACAAACGCAGAGGTCCTCGAATATATTGTAGCTCCTAACACACTGATTACGCAAAAGGCCCTTAAGGACATGAAGTTCCCTAAAGGCGCGATCATCGGTGGCATCATACGAGGAAACGAATCATTCATCGCAGTGGGAGACACACAGATTCAAGCATACGACCGCGTAGCAGTCTTTGCACTGCCTGAGGTAGTCAAAGAAGTAGACAGATTCTTTAAATAATGGCAAGCTATTTACAGATAGAAAACATATCCAAGAGCTACGGACCGAAGGTCCTGTTCGAAAAGATAGGATTCAACATCAATGAGGGCGACAAGATCGCTCTCATTGCACCTAACGGTACCGGCAAGACTTCACTGATGAGGATTCTTGCTGGCAAGGACAAGTCGGATTCGGGTGGAAAGATCATGTTCCTCAAGGACATAAAGATCGCCTTCCTTGAGCAGGACTACCCTTTCGACCCCGAAAAGACGATCTTTGATCAGATCATGTCTTCCAGCACAGAGTTCACCCAAAGCCTCGACCAGGAACACCTCTGGGAGTATGAGCACAGGGTCGTGAAGTTCCTGACAAACTTCAACCTCCCGGATCCGGATCAGAAGATGAAGGAGCTTTCCGGAGGAGAGGTCAAGAGAGTCGCACTCACTCAGATGCTTGCCAGCGAAGCGGAATTCTTCATCATGGACGAGCCTACCAACCACCTGGACATCGACGCAATCGAGTTCCTCGAAGGGTATCTGAGCCGTTCACGCTGCACGCTTTTCATGGTAACCCACGACCGCTACTTCCTTGACAGGGTATGCAATACCGTCATGGAAATGGATCACGGAGCCGTCTACACATACAAGGGAGACTATCAGAACTTCCTTGAGAAACGCGAGGAACGAATTGCCAACTACAATGCAGAGACTGACAAGGTCAGGAACATCCTTCGTCGCGAACTGGAGTGGATCCGCAGCACACCATGTGCCCGAACCGGCAAGGCCCGCTACCGCATAAACGCATTCTATGACCTTAAGGACAGGGCATCGCAGGTATATACCCAGAAGCAGGTCAACATGGATCCTATGAAAGGTTCGACAAGACTGGGAACAAAGATCATCAACTGCAAGGACCTGAGTTTCTACTACGGAGACAGCTGCTACCTTGATAAGTTCACATACAACTTCCAGCGATATGAAAAGGTTGGCATTGTCGGCCGCAACGGTGCCGGTAAGTCAACGTTCCTGAACATATTGACAGGCCGACTGTTTGAGGACGACCCAGGCGAGCTCACTGGCATAATCGAGCGCGGAGAGTCATTGAAGATCGGCTACTACCATCAGAGCGGAATGTCGTTCAATCCCAATGACACAGTGCTGGATATCGTGAACGACACATGGCTGCTGAACCGCTTCCTTTTCCCTCACGAAATGCTCAACAACAAGGTTGAGAAACTCAGTGGAGGAGAAAAACGCAGGCTATATCTGCTCACCATCCTGATGCAGCAGCCAAACCTGCTGATTCTCGACGAGCCGACCAACGACCTCGACATCGTTACACTCAACATCCTGGAAGAATACCTTAAGGAATTCAGCGGATCATTGATCATCGTATCGCACGACCGACATTTCCTTGACAAGCTGGTAGACCACCTCTTCATTTTCTGTGGAAACGGACTTATAAAAGACTTTGTGGGAAGCTACAGCGAATACAGGGAATTCATAAAGGAATATGAGGCAGAGCAGCGCTCTCAGGCACGTGCAGAAGAGAAAGCAGCTAAGGAGAAGGCTGCAAAAGAAGCGGCTAAAAACGCTCCGGCCGAGGCTCCTGTCAAGAAAAGGAAGCTGACCTACAAGGAGCAGAAAGAGATGGAGCAGCTTGAAAAGGATCTGGAGACCCTTGCAGCAGAGAAAGCAGAGCTCGAAACGCAACTTAACAGCGGATGCCTGCCGTTCGACCAGCTTCAGAAAGCATCAGAGCGCATCGGGGCAATCATCGAAGAGACAGACGAAAAAGAGCTCCGTCTTCTGGAGCTCTATGAATTACAATAAATATTCTCTAGTATATCACCGCATCAGGCTTCATGGCTTTGATGCGGTTTTTTGTTTCCTCATCCGGGATGCCCCAGACAGATACGCAGAAGCCTTTCTGGCGCCAGTCTCGGATCATTTCCTCATTGACGGCTGTGTAATGGAAGCTGATCCATTTAGGCGTAAACTTGAGTCTGGCCATGGTCTTTTCAACATCCGTTACATTCTCCTCGACCTTAAAGGCGATATCCACTTCCGGATATCTCGAATTCAGGTGGTTCAATGCTCGGTAATCAGATCCAGTAACAAGCAGCCTGTCACCCAGGAACCTTGTCCATAGGCTATCCATCACATGATCGGCATATCTATGATAATATGGCACTGTCTTGCCTTCATCCTTTCCAGCAGAAGTATGCATCACAAGATTGTATCTCACAGCTGAGCGTCCTGCCTTTTCCAAAACAAGATCCGTAGAATCAATGAGTTCTGTCATGACCGGGCCTGAAGCACTTCCCAAGCGGACTTCACCTGACATGTCCACGCATAAATCCATGACAACCGAATTGGCTCCGCCTTCAGCCAGTTCCTTAATATTATTATATGTAACGTCGTTACATACCCTCTGCTCTTCAACAAATTCAGTCAAGTCAACGGTCTGAATCCATTTCTGTCCGAAACGGCCCTGCACAGACACTGTCACCCTCTGGGCATATCTGGAAGGGGTTGCGGCAAAATTATGCCTGCTCGGTCTGCCACGTTTCCACCCTGGAATCTCCTCTCCGGATTCTGCATACGCTGCCACAATCTGTGCATTAAAGGCAGACGAAACTTCTGCCACCTGATCCATGGCACCCATGTGCACTCCGTCCTCATACCACTCGACCTTCCACTCGGGATCCCAATCCCAGACATTGACAACAATAGAGTTCGGATGCAGCTGTGCCTGTCCTAACCCTACTACATCAGCAATATGCTTTTTACTGAATCCAACAGGCTTATAATACCATGAAAGCTTTCCGCCGGACTTTGAGAAAACCTTATATCCCTTAGGTGTTCCGTCTGTACAAAGCTCTGTATCCCACCATGCGCCGCATATCGCTGCAACATTATGTTCTGTGATGTTTTTCTCTATGGTGAAATTATTATTTACATGTGTGTGGCCCGAAAGGAAGGTGACCTTATGACCACGCACCAGGCCGAGAAGTTCATTCGTCTGTCCGATCTTTCTCTTGCCATGCATTGTAGGGGCATGCTGTGCGATATATATGTCAGCATCGGCAGGGATATAGGCCATAAGTCCCTTGACCCATGCTATCACATGATCGGCATAACCTATCTGAGACTTGAAATTGGTGTCATATATAATATTATCCAGGACAATCACTACATCCTTGCCAATGAAGAACGCGTAGTTCTCCGGTCCCATCTTGCTTCTGTAAATGGCTGAGCTTTCAAGATCACCCTTGCACCAGGCATTATTATCATGATTTCCCACGACAGGATAGAAAGGAATCCCGGTCCTCACGATAGATTCCTTATAATCGTCCAGACGCGCAGACTCATCCCAGCCTATGTCTCCAAGCGTAAGTCCTACAGTAACCCCTGACAATGACTTTGCCGTTGCAGTCATATCCTCGAGAGGCTTTCCGGCAAATTTCGCATACTGTTCAAGAGAATAGAACTGAGGGTCTGACATCGCGATGATATTATAGTCGAAGCCTCCTGACGTCTTCTGGAGGTCAAACTCGAACTTCTTCCTGTCGTCTGCAGCCTGATAAAATGCTGGAACTCCTGAAGACCAGTCCGCTACGTATCCGGCAGGAGTCACGATATATACATATTCTGCGTCGTCCTCTACTTCAAGGGTGAACTGCCCCTTGAAATTTGTCGAAGTGAAGTTCGCTCCATCTGTCACGACTACTCCCTCAAGAAACTTCTCACCGCTTGTGACTGTTCCCTTTACTTTTCTGGCATCCGCCATGTGAGATACAACGGCAAGCGCTGCAAGCAAGCAAAATATCTTCTTCATATTTTATAAAACTACTGTCATCAACATTATTCCACAAAAATAATCAAATTCCTGTTTCTGTCAGCATTTTATGGAAAGTAGTATACTTTTTCTGCCATTATGGCAGTATTTTTCAGATGGCAGATTATTTGCTATCTTTGCGCCGGCTTAACCATAAATATTGGGATTATGCTGATAGGATTTACTATATATCTGATTATCGCATTAATTTTTGGACAGATAACATTAAGTGAATTAAAAGAATATGTCAGAAAATACAAACACATGCTCAGAGTTCAACAAAGAAGAGCTAAGAGACAAAGAGCAGGAGGCACCGAAGAAAGAAGAGAAGAAGGAAAAGAAGAGCTTCCTGAAGAAGGACGCAAAGAAAGAAAAGATCGAGGAACTGGAAAAGAAGGTGACAGAACTGGAGGCAAAGACCGCCAAGGATAAGGACGACTATGTGAGACTGATGGCGGAGTTCGACAACTATCGCAGACGCACCTCGCAGGAAAAGCTGGAGCTTGTCAGCATGGCATCTACAGAGACCATCAAAGGTCTGCTCCCTGTTCTTGATGATTGCGAAAGGGCAATGAAGGTTCTTATGGAGTCAAATGACAGCGAGGCAGCTAAAGAAGGAACCGAACTCATCTATAACAAGCTTATGAGCTATCTCAAGTCCAAAGGACTCGCAGTAATTGAGGCTGCAGGCCAGACATTCGACACAGACCTTCACGAGGCTGTAGCTCAGTTCCCTGTTCCTGAAGAGGACAAGAAGGGAAAGGTCTTCGGTGTAGTTCAGACAGGATACACACTCAACGGAAAGGTAATCCGTTTCGCCAAGGTGGTAGTCGGTATCTAAGAGATTCGATATTATGGCAAGCAAGAGAGATTTCTACGAAGTGCTGGGCGTTGGAAGAAACGCATCGGCAGACGAAATAAAGAAGGCCTACAGAAAACTGGCCGTAAAGTACCATCCGGACAAGAATCCGGGTGACAAGGCTGCTGAAGAGAAGTTCAAGGAAGCGGCCGAGGCCTATGCTGTTCTCAGTGACGCTGACAAGAAGGCACGCTATGACCAGTTCGGCCATGCGGGCGTGGAAGGTGCAGGACCGGACTTCAGCGGAGGATTCGGCAACCTTAACGACATCCTCAACGACCTCTTTGGAGGCGGCTTCGGAGGATTTGGAGGTTTCGGCGGTTTCGGCGGTGGCCGTGCGCAAAGACCTCAGCAGAGAGTATATAGAGGACGCGACATACGCGTGCGCGTGAAGCTGACTCTTGAAGAAATAGCAAGAGGGGTTGAGAAAGAGATCAGCATCGAGAAAAGCGTAGCCTGCACAGACTGCGGTGGCCGCGGCGCAAAGAACAGCAGTGATGTCAAGACATGTCCAGGCTGTAACGGCACAGGTCAGGTTCAGAGAGTCGTCAACACCTTCCTTGGACAGACAGTCACCTACTCTACTTGCCAGCAGTGTAGCGGAGAAGGTAAAATCATCACAAATCCATGTCGTTCATGCGGAGGAAGCGGTCTTGTGCGCAAGCGTGAAACCATAAAGGTATCCATCCCGGCCGGTGTAGAGGCAGGCATGCAGCTTACCATTCAGGGCGCAGGTCATGCAGCAAAGAACAACGGCATAAACGGAGACCTGCTGGTCGTGATCGAAGAGCAGGAACATCCAGAGTTCCAGAGAGAAGGAAACAATCTCTACCACACACATGTAATCTCACTGCCAGACGCAATCCTTGGAGCAGAGATAGAGGTTCCAGGCATCGACGGAACATACAGAATAAAGGTTGATGCCGGAACACAGTCAGGAACCGTAGTCAGACTCAAGGGCAAGGGACTTCCTACTGTAAACGGTTATGGAGGAAACGGTGACCTGTACGTGAAACTTGCGGTATGGATACCAAAGAAACTTAACAAGGACGAGAAGGCTTTAGTTGAAGAAATGAGGGGTAAAGAGTCTTTTAACCCTAATCCATCGAAGGAAGACAAGGGCTTTTTTGATAGGCTAAAAGGGTTATTTGACTAAAATTTCACTTTTTTCAATATTTTTATCAAAAAAGTTTGGAGGTTTAAAAATTATTCCTACCTTTGCAATCCCAAAATCAAAGCAACCTCTCGCGCTGGGTGAAAATAAACGTGATGTTGCCACAAAAATTTAATTGAAACAGAAATGGATCTTATTAAAGTAGTAGAGCAGGCATTCGCAAACGAGAAAGTAGCCAGCTACCCAAAATTTAAAGCAGGTGATACAATCACTGTTACATACAGAATCAAGGAGGGTGACAAGGAGCGTCTCCAGAAGTTCAGAGGAACTGTAATCCAGCTTCGCGGAGCTTCAGCAAACACAAGAACTTTCACAGTTCGCAAGGTTGCTTCAGGAGTAGGTGTTGAGAGAATCTTCCCATTCGAGTCACCATTCATCGAGTCAATCGAGCTCAACAAGGTAGGTAAAGTTCGT
>JAZOPY010000111.1:0-16104 GCA_045655825.1 Candidatus Cryptobacteroides sp.
GATCTGGAATGTCTCACCTGATACTGTGATATAGAATGTACCGTTCTTGATGATGTCCCACTTGTCAGCAGGCAATTCTGCAGCAACAGCATCACCATTTCCGTTCATACCCTCGAGAGCAAAACGATACTCGCTGCTCCAGCTGATCTGACCGAGTGAACCGTCGTTCTCCCAGATCATGATCTTCTGAGTCTCCCAGTATCCGCCGTCAGATGCTGGCTTGTACTCAAGCTCTGGCATTTCGAATGTCTTGCCATCTACAGTATAGACCTTACCTGCAAACTTACCTTCGTATACCTTTCTAGGAACGGTGAAGATGATTGTTTCAGTTGCCTTCTTATTGAAGAGCTTATCTGAAATAAGTGCAGGGTTTCCGTCTGCATCAAGCAACTCAACGCCAGTAATGAACTCGAGGTCAGTACCATAAATTGTCATCTGTGTGCCGCCATCTACAGGAACACTTCCGTCTGCAGAATAACCTGAAATCTTTGTTTCACCAAGAGTGAGAGGAAGAGGTGACTCAACCTGCTCTCCAGCCTCAGTGCGTACGAGGATCTTTCCACCTTCAGCAGAAATGCCTGCCGGTGCATTGACCCTGATCATGCCATTGCTGACAATCTGGAAGTCTGTTACTACGATGCTTTCCTCGGCTCCCGGGAAAACAACCTCTGTAACATCAGAGAATCCGCCACCATTGATGGTCATAGGCTGTCCCTTAACCACCTTTGTAGGGAAGAACACCTTGATGTGCAATCCCTCGTCAGCAGACTCCAGCTGATCCTCAGCGAGACAGCCTGTCAAGGCCGCTGCAAAGGCAACAAGCAGAAAAGCTCTGAAAAATCTAAATATATTCTTCATAATTGAACTCCTTATAAATTACTACCAACCTGGATTCTGTCCAAGGGCAGGGTTCTTCTTAATTTCAGTCTGAGGGATTGGATACAGGTAGTACTTGTCATCCCACTGACGTGTCACTGTAGATCTGGTAAGCTGCATGTTTGCGCTGATGTTTGCAACAGCGATGTTCTTGAAATACTGCTCACCCTTCTTCCAACGGCGAACATCCCAGAAACGATGGTTCTCGAATGCAAGCTCTACGAGACGCTCACGCTCATAACGCTCTACCCAAGCTGCGCCATCCTCTGTGAATTCAGGCATAGCGATGTCAGCACGGTTGCGGAGAACGTTGATTGCCTCATTTGCAGAAAGACCGTATGTCTTGTCGTTTGCGCTGCCGGTAGCATTGTAAACAGCCTCAGCATAGTCAAGATAGAACTCACCAAGACGGAATACAATCCAAGTGTGACGTGATGTCACCTGGTTGTCAGCAGTTGTAACGCATGAGCCGTCAACATACTTCTTCAGGTAATAACCTGTAGGTGTTGCACCATACTTAGGTGATGCATTGAAGCCACCCATGAAGGTCTCGATAACCTTCTTCTGAGCACCATTTGAAGGCCACTCGTCGCCATTCTTTACAACTGTAAGAGCAAAGCGTGGGTCAAGTCCCTCATAAGGGTTGCCGGCATTGAGGTCGATGCTGCCAGGGTTCTTTTCGCCGAAAGTCTTGCCGTCAGCCTGATACTCATACTGGTCAACAAAGCTCTGTGTAGGGCAGTTTCCTGAAGAACCGTTCTCAACTCCGATCGGATAATGAGCCATTTCGAATGCATTGCTTGCGCCACGACCGATTCCCCAGATAAGCTCCTGGTTGAAGAATGAATCATTTCCCCAAAGCTTGCCATAAGAGCTGAGCTTCAGACCCCATGCATCAGCATTGTCGATGATGAAGTCGCAAGCCTTTGCAGCCTCATCCCACTTAGCAGGATCATTTGTAGGGTTGTGAAGTGGAGAAGCAGCATAGAGAAGAGTACGAGCCTTCAATGCATAAGCTGCAATACGGTTTGCACGGCCGAACTCAGCACCTACTTCTGTTGCATAAGAGAGTGGCAGACGTGGAGCTATCTCGTCGATTTCATCCACGATGAACTGCACGATCTCAGCCGCAGGAGTACGTGTTACATTGTTTGCCTGAGCATTTGTAAGAGTAGTTGTTACAAGAGGAACGTCTCCGTAAGTCTTGAACAGCTCGAAATAGAAGTACGCTCTGAGGAAACGAAGCTCGTAAGGGAAGAGTTCCATCTGCTGGATCCATGTTTCATAATTTGCATTATGCTCCCACTCTGAGATATCAGCCTTATCGATTTTCTCAAGGTACATGTGGATCTCAGAGATTGCAGTATATGCCTTATCCCAAGTTGATGAGAATGGGTTTGCAACGTTCCAACCACCATTTATGTAGCTGTTTATCGCACCAGTTTCCAAAGCATACATAGCCTCATCGGTTGCACCAGCGAGGAATGAAGTGCTGTTGGCTTCAAACTCTTGATTATACACCTGTGCGTAAACATCGAATACCATGTTCTTGATACCCTCTCCATAGTATTCGTATGTCCACTCCTCATCACGTGTGTTTTCCTCAGTATAATTGAGGTCTGCGCACGAAGCCGTCATGGCACAGGCGAGAATAAATAAACAAATTTTATCTAGTTTCATAAGTCAATCCTTTATTAGAATACTACAGAAAGTCCAAAGGTAACTGCCTTCATCACAGGGTAACCTGTGTTGAGATTTTCTGCATCCATAGCTGGGATATTGTCAAACGACAGAAGGTTCTGTCCCTTCACGAATACCTTCGCATCAGAAATCTTGGCATGCTGAAGAAGAGCAGCAGGGAATCTATAGTAAAGTTCGCAGTCACGCATCTTGAACCAAGATACATTACGATACCAAGTTGTAGACTCCTGCGCATTGTTTGCTACGTTCTCAGTCGACAGACGTGGATAAAGAGCATTTGCACCTGCTACGTCATAGCAGTTGTCATAGTACTCCTGCGACATGTTTCTGTTGTCTGAGAGAGCTCCCCAGACACCGTCAACATAGCGGAGGTTCTTGATCTGGTTGCCTGCGCCCTGGAATGTTGCGTTGAGTCCGATACCCTTCCACTCAAGGCCGAGGCTGAATGAGTAGTTGAGTGACGGGAATGCTGTGCCGTATTCGAGGGCAACCTGGTCATTCTGATTGATCACGCCATCTTCATTGACATCCTTGTACTTGATGTCACCTACCTTAACCTGACCGAACTGCTGGAGAGGACTGTTATCGATGTCCTCCTGGCTCTCGAAGAAACCGACGGAAACAAGTCCACGGGCAGCATCAGCTGGAGTACCGATTACAGAAAGGTTAGGATATGCAGGGTTCTCGATCCACTCAAGGATTTCATTTCTTGAGTAAGTTGCCATTCCGACAGCATTTACATTAAGGCCATTGTTGAATGTCTTGGCGAAGCGAAGTCCGATCTCACCACCATAGCTTGCAACAACACCCTTGTCATCGTATGCTGACTGGATACCGACTACTGAAGAGTTGAGCGAAGATGCGCTGACAAGGATGTTGCGTCTCTGATTGTAGAATACGTCAGCAACGATGTCGAGGCAATTTGCAACTCTGATGTCAGTACCGATGTTTGCCTTGTAAGCAGCCTCCTGACGGAAGTTTGTTGTTGGGAATGAAGTAAGGAACGCACCCCAAGACTGAGCATAGTTGTTTCCATAGTAGAAATCACCGTGCGAGTTGTTCCAGCGGTCAAGCCAAAGACCAGCTGCAGGAACGTAGTCAGTATGCTGGATACCGGCAGAAGCGCGGAGCTTTCCGTAGAATCCTGAATCAGGATTGTTTGCGTAGATATATCCGATACCCAAAGTTGGCGAGAACGCCCACTTTGCAGGATAAGAGCGGTTTGAACCATTAGCTGCAAGCACGAGGTCAACCATGAGCTTGTCTGCGTGATCGTAGTGAGCTGCAAGAGCTACATTCTGGCGATACCATGTGTTGCTCTGGCCGTCACGGATCTCACTCTTTGTATTGTAATTGAGGTTAGCTGCGAGGTTGTCACCGTTACTGAACTGAGTAGCATACTTGAAACCCGCCTTTACGGTACCACTGCGCCACTGTGAGTCCACCCAATGGCTGAAAGTGAGCTTATCCTGGACTGAACCCATAACAGATTCCATCATTTCACCTGTTACTGGATCATAGTAGTTCCATCCGTACTGATAAAGCTTTGTACGGTTCTCGATTGTGTTGGAAGCGTTGTCATAAGATCCGCCAACATAGAACTGGAGACCCTTGAGAATCATGTCGAGATCCTGCTCCAAAGTGATATTGGCCCAGATCTGACGCTGGTGAGTCTTTGAGAAACCTGCACCCTGTGTCTTTGCAAGAAGGTTGAAGTCACCGTAAGTCTGGCTACCTCCCCAAGTGCCCTGCTGAGTCTGGATAGGGAATGCCAATGCCGGAACCTTGTAAAGATGCCACCATGCATCGTTTGAGTTGATGTTAGGAGCACCGTTTGTCTCCATGAAGACAGCAAGGATGTTTGTCTTTACCCTTGTCGAGCTGGTAACCTGGAAATCCACATTTGCGCGGATATTTGCCTTCGAATACTTGAGCTGTGAGTTCCAGTCACCCTGGTCTGGGTTTGCATAAAGACCACGTGCGTCAGTATAGTCGATCTGAGAGTAGTACTGTACATTGTTTGTACCACCATACATCGAAACGAATGCGTTTGTCTCGTGTGCTGTGTTCTTGAAGACCTCGTCCTTCCAGTTTACGTTAGGGTAAACGTAAGGATCGCTTCCGTCAAGGAATTTCTGAAGTTCAGACTCTGAATATGCTGCTGCAAGACCGTCATTAGCTCTTGCGATGTTGAGTGCATTTGCATAATCGTATGCACTTACCATATCTGCATAATCAGGATCGAACTGGAGCTTGTGAGAAGCACCTACCTTGATATGGTTGCCGCTACCTGCAACACCACGCTTTGTCTTCACGAGGAGTACTCCGTTTACAGCTTCGTGACCATAAAGAGCTACAGCTGCAGCATCCTTGAGAACTGTAACGCTCTCAACTTCCTCAACTGTAAGTCTGTCGATAGGACGCTCGATACCGTCAACGAGAATAAGGATATCCTGCTCACCTGTAGTCTGGATTCCACGGATGTTGAAAGAAGCACCTCTGCCTTCCTCACCCTTGAAACCAGTATTCTGAACAGCTGTGAGGCCGAGCAGTTTGCCATGGAGCGCATCAGCAAGGCTGATAGCCGAAGTTCGGCTGAGCTCTTCAGCGGTGATCGTATATGTCGCCGCTGTAGTCAGGAATTCATTGCTCTCCACGCCATAGCCCAAATCAACTGTCTGCGACTTCTTGTCGCCGAGTTCCAATTGAGCATTAGCTGTCATAGGAGCGAAGCAGAATCCTAACAGGCTAAATATAAATATATTACGTAATTTCATAATGATAAGTTCTAATTGTTACCAACCAGGATTCTGAGTAAGACCATAGCCCTTCTGAATCTCGATACGTGAAACTGGGTCGAGATACCACTTGTTAGTCCAATAGCCTTCATCCCACCAACGACGTGCGCCGACAGAGATACGAACCTTCTCATACTCGAACTTAGGCCAAGGAGTTGAAGGATCCCAACGATAGTCGGCACCTGTCATACGCTGGCCATTCTCATCAAGACGATAAATATTGATTCCGTGAAGCGGCTTTGTGAAGAGGTCCTGACGCTTGCGGCGGATCATGTCATAAAGACGGTCTGCGCACTCAGCACCGATCTCACAGTTACGCTCACGAAGAATCTCGTTGATGAGAGCGTCCTTGTCTGAAGTAAGGTTGAGCTCAGGGTTCATGTCCTCAAGACGACCGAGACCTACACGGCTGCGAACTACATGGAGCTGATCAAGAGCACCCTTAAGGTCGCCTGTCTCAGCAAGAGCCTCAGCATAGATGAGGTACATCTCAGCAAGACGGATATAAGAAATGCCGATCATCTTGTCATCCATCTTTCCACCTGAGTAGTCAAGTATCCATTTGAACTTTCTGTAACGTGTTGCAGCATCGTCAGCAAGGTTACCGAAGTTACCTGAGTCATAATCCATAGCACCGTCTACCCATGTGTCGATGTATGTCTTACCATTATAGTCTCCTACTACGCCTGAAGGGAACGACTCTCTTGGAACGAGAACGGTCTCATAAAGACGAGGGTCACGGTTTGCGAACATATCGATTCCGTCCGGATTGTTTCCAGCACCATAGAGGTCCTCGTATGGGAAGTTTTTACCGTCTGCCATGCCGAAGCACTCCATGAGCTCGTTGGTAGGAACCGCACCACCCTGACGATAGCCGTCAAGAGCGAAACCGGCCCAACCCCAGCCCCAGCCGTTGTTGTCGATCACACCGTCAACTCCTGAACTTGACATCCACTGTGTAGGGTGAGCGTCAAAGAGTTTCTCGCGGATAGTTCCGTCGTTACGATATCTGTAGGCGTTACGGAAGGCCATACGGTAACCTCCCTCATCCTGTGTTGCAGGCTGAACGAGCTGATAGTAACCACCGTTAGCTTCATTCTCTCTGAAGAATGCCTGGCAAGCCTCGAGACAACGGTTCCAAAGCTGAGGATCATACTTACCGAACCATACGTGCTCGATATTGGTGAACTCAGTGATCTTATGTGGAGCATACTCCATGTAAGGCTGATCACTGTTGAAAAGAGGAGATGCTGCAAACATCCATACCTTTGCGCGAAGTGCCATTGCGGAAGCCTTTGTCAGACGGCCTGACCACTGAGCGATGTCTGCATCAGGAATGTTCCAGATGAAACCAGGCTCATCGATAGCCTTCTGGATGAGCTCGTCGATGTACTCTACAGTCTCCATAGCGGTAGAACGGCCACCCTCGAAGTTCTCACCTACCTCGTAAGCCTTCTTTGCAAGGCAAAGACCACCGAAGTTACGGAATGCGTCGAAATAACGGCTAGCCATGATAGTGTAGGCCTCACCCTTAAGACGGCTCTTCTCCATCTCGTCCATATCAGGAACTCTGTCGATGTTCTCGATTATCTGCCAGCACTTGCGGACTGTCTCATAGATAGAGACGCGGCCGTCAGCTGAAGATGAAGGGTTCTTTGTAGAATAAGAGAATTTACCCTGATAGTTAGAGTCTGCAGTATCCTGCGCGTCCTCTGTAAGTCCACCTGGATAGTAGCTCTGGATAGGGCCACCCCATGAACAGAAGCAGTGATATGAATCAGAAAGAGCGTCGATAGGAGCTCCGTTGATCATGTTTCCGGAAGTATATGTGCAATAAATCTGTCCGTATGCACTCCACAGGAAGTTACGGGTATATTCTGCACTAGTGAATACAGTATCTATGTTGATGTCAACACCTGGAGCCTTCTCAAGGAAGCTGTCTCCTACAGCGATCTTATCAACACATGATGTACTGAAAAACACTGAAAAGATTCCCAGAATAAGTATGTTATTCAATATCTTTTTCATATTGTGAAGTGTTTAGAAGTTAAACTGTGCACCGATGTTGAAAAGACGGGTCATTGGATAGCGCACACCATAGTCAAGTCCTGAACCTGGAGCCTCTGGGTCATTACCCTTGAAGTCTGCGAAAGTGAGGAGGTTGTTACCTGAAGCGTATACTCTTATATAATTAAAGAAGCCGCCCTTCTTAGGAGTGAAGGTGTAACCCAACTCTACGTTCTTCAGACGCACATATCTTGAATTGATAACCCAAGCCTGTGAGTCACGGTTGTTATGAACTCGGTTGGTGAATGAAATACGAGGCAGGATTGCGTTTGTATTGTCCTCTGTCCAAGAGTTGTCTGCCACATACTGAGTGAGGGCAGATGTATTTGTAGAACCGAACTGGTCACGGAAGTATCCGTTGAGCGAGCGGCTTACATGATCTGCACCGATCCAAAGCATTGTGAAATCGAGACCCTTCCACTGGAAATTGAAGTTCACCGAGTATGTGATCTCAGGGTTATCTGTGTAACCGAGAGGCTTCTGGTCATTTGCGTCGATGACATTGTCACCATTCAAGTCTACGTAAACACAGTCACCCGGCTTGATAGCTGTCACCTGGTCTGGCATTTCAACGCCATACTTTGCGAAATAACGCTCCTCAGTTGCACCTGGCTCATAGAACTCGAAGAGATCGTATCCGAAGCGCTGACCTACAGGATGTCCTGTACGGCTGAGGTAATCGTACATAGGCTTAACCTCGAGCATCTCGATGACCTCGTTTCTTGCGAATGCGAAGTTTGGAGATATTGAGTAACGGAAGTCGCCGATCTTCTGCTCCCAGTTCAATGTAACCTCGAAACCATGGTTCTTCACGCGGCCTTCATTCACGTAGTTTGCAGGAAGTGAAGTAACTGCAGGAAGAGTTGACTCGTTTGACACGAGGATGTCCTTACGGTCCTCCCAGAAGAAGTCAACATAAGCATGGAGCTTGTCGTTGAAGAATCCTGCGTCCATACCGACGTTGATCTTGGTTGCCTTCTCCCATGTTACGTTAGGGTTACCGGCTGTAAGCTCCTTCACTGCAGGAAGCCAGTTTCCGTTCACACCGAAGTTTGCACCACGCTCCTGTGGGTTCCAAGTCATCGAACCCTGATAGAACGACCATGATCCAGGGAGATAGAGGAAACGTGCACCGTTTGTATTGTCGTTACCTACAAGACCGTAAGAAGCACGGAACTTCAAGTAGCTCACTACCGGCTTGATAGGTGCCCACCATTTCTCCTGTGAAGGAATCCAACCCAAAGAGACTGAAGGGAAAGTACCATAGCGCTTGCCAGGAGCAAAGTTCTCTGAACCGTTGTAACCGATGTTGAAGTCGAGGAGATACTTGGTGTCATAGTCGTAAGTTACACGACCTACGAGACCTACATAACCCTTAGGAATTGACTGATAGAGGCTGCCGTCGCTGTCCCATGGATAATAAGTCTTGCTCTGGTTGTAAAGGAGGAGGGCGCCTACATTATGCTTGCCGAAGCGGCGTGCATAATTGAAGCTTGCCTCAGCATACCAGTTGCGGCTTCCCCACTTGCCTTCGCTGTAAGGAATAGGCCAAGTAACGTTTTCCTTACGGAGAACTTCCTGACCGTCTACGATAGTTGCAACGTAATGCACACCGGTACCGTAGCCGTTCTGGCGATATTTCTGAGCTGTGTACTCTGAGTTGTAAGCAGCCTTTACCTTGAAGTCGAGACCCTTGGTAAGGAAGCTCATGTCGAGCTTGTACTGAATATCGAAGTTGAGGGCGTTTGTGCTCTGATTCTCATAACCGAGGTTATAGTAGTTAGAGAGAGCATCACGGTCAAACGGACCTACGATGTTTGCGTCAGCAATAATGTGACGACCCTGCTCATCGATTCCGATTCCGGCATAAGGTGTAGCACCCTGGAGATAGCGGAAGAGGAATCCTTCACCACCACCCATTGTGTTGCGGTCCTGCATACGACCACCGAGAGTGAGTGAGAGTGTACTGTTCTTTGAAATTTCGATATCGAGGTTTGCACGATAGTTCAGACGCTGATAGTCGAATGTCTCGTTCTTGTTCTGCGAGAAGGTCTTGAGCAATGAGTTCTGGTTGAGGAAACCGGCTGAAACGAAGTAGCGCACCTTTTCAGTACCGCCTGATACGTTTACGTTTGCCTGCTCCTGCCATGCCTGATCGTTCATGATGTAGTCGATCCAGTCAGTGTTAGGGAATGTTGTAGGCATGTCACCTGTACGGAAGTGTTCCATAACATCCTGAGAGAAACGGATACCATTACCAGCATAAGGAGTGTAATCTGTAATATTTACAGTACCTGGCCATTCTGAAGGGTCAAGGGAATCAGTAATCTGGGTATAGTTCCACATCTGACCGTATGTATACGAATCTGTGAAGTCGATGAACTGCGAAATTGTCTGCATAGCCGCACTTACTGAAGCTGTTACAGAAGCCTTTCCAACCTCACCACGTTTTGTAGTCACGAGGATAACACCATTAGCACCGCGTACACCGAATACTGCTGTCGCAGAAGCATCCTTGAGTACAGAGATACTCTCGATTTCGTTAGGATCGAGCTGTGAGAACGGACGCTCCACACCGTCGACCAATACGAGAGGCTCGGCACTGTTAAGGGAGCCGACTCCACGGATTCTGATGACTGGTTCATCGGCACCCGGCATACCGGAAGCCTGAACTGCAGAAACACCAGGGAGATTTCCCTGAAGCGCGTTCGCAACGTTAGCCACAGGTGATTTCAGGAGAGCCTCGCCACCTACAGCAGCGACTGATCCTGTAATGGTCACCTTGTTCTGCGAACCATAAGCGACTACCACGGACTCGTCGATAAGTCGAGAGTCTGGAGCCATTGTCACATCAAGACGTGATCCAGTTACCTGAACCAACATTGTCTTGTAGCCCACGCAAGAAAATTCAAGCGTAGCACCCTGAGGAACAGACGGAAGTTCATAGTTTCCATCTACGTCTGTGATTGTACCGTTTGTAGTACCTTGCAGCACCACACCCGCTCCAATCACGCCTTCCCCATTTTCATCCACAACCTTACCTGTTACACGCAGGTTCTGTGCGAATGCTTGTCCGGACATCAACAGCATTATAGCTATCAGTCCGACCAGATGAGTTAGCTTTTTCCTTTTCATAGTGATAGGATTAATAATTATTGGTTATTGTTAGTGATATGTAGTCAAGGGCAGTTGTGTACATTGCCATTGGCCATGTCATTTCTTTATTATATATGTATCAAGGAACTCCTGCTTTGCCTGCGGCCATCCTTCCTGCTGCCAGACATTGTGTCCTGCAAGCGGGTAGCAGATCCACGATTTTTCTGTCTTTATATGGTTGTATCCTGCAAAATTTGTATGCGGCGGACAGATCGGATCCTGAAGACCTATGGCCATAAGTACAGGACACTGGATCTTGTCCGTAAAGTTCTTGACGTCGAAATAGCTCAGAGTTGTGTAGAGTTCCTCTTCAGGTATTCCATTCTCCTGCGCTGCCTCAAGATACCAGTTGCCCGGCCATTCTGCGAGGGCGAAATAGTCCTTGTAGTCATTCAGGAAAGGAGCTGAAGGAGCGATAGCCTTGAGTCTGTGATCAAGAGAGGCTGCAACCAAGGTCAAGGCACCACCCTGACTTTCTCCCTGAGCAACAACACGCTCCGGATCTGTCTGAGGAAGGGAGAATACGAAATCTATTGCTCTTACAGCATCCGCAAAAGCCCCGCGATAGTAGTAATCGTACTTGTCTCCAAGACCACGTACACACCAGTACTCATCTTCACCCGGCTTGCGGTTGAGGGCCTGATTGCGTACACAGAGAGTGAATTCTATCATCTCAGGATTGTCAGAAGGATTCGGATACCACACTTCGCTGTTGTATCCCATGTAAGAAATGATTGCAGGGTACTGTCCTGCTGCAACAGGAGTCACGAGAACACCGCTGACATGCTCGCCGCCAAGAGACTTCATATCCACGCGATATGTCTTGCGGACATCATTTGAGTGTTCTTTCAGAAGAGTGAGCTTATATTCAGGGCTTACTTCCGCAAGTTCAGCGAGTGTCTGTTCCCAGAACTGATCGAAATCAGGCTGCTTGTCCTGTTCTGAAATTATATCTTCAGGGTTGAATCCAAGATTGGTACGAGTGAGTTCTGTGCGCACACCGTTGTTGTCAAGATAAAGAACAGCCTTATAGAAACCCGGAGCAAGATCAAGCTTGATCTCTGAAGCATAATCGTGAGACTCAACGAACTGACCGAAATCTGTGGAAATCTCAAGAACAAGATTGCCTGATGCCTTACCATCCATGCCGATCTTGAGAGTATGAGGACCTTCTCCGGTAAAGATTCCTGAATTGTCCGCTACATCAAACCATGCATTCGGAAGAAGCGCGCGCTCAATGTTCTTTGTCGCCTCGGCAATGACGGCAACTGTAGAAGCGTCGCTTGCGTAAACAGAGTTGAGTCCTTGCTGCTCCTGAGCCGGATCACCGCAATAGTCGTCACCTTGCTGCCAGTACAGATTTGTCTCGGACTGTTCTGCAAGTCCGCCCCATCCCCAGAAGTTAAGTCCTGCGAAAAGACCGCCTTCCTCCGCTGATTTCACGATGCGGCCAAAGACATGACGATAATACTCGTCGCGTGCTGTTGTCGGAGAGCCCTGCTTGAACTGGAAGTCATCGCGCGGGAAGCCGAACTCTTCAAGAACTACAGGCTTTCCGTATTTTGCTGCGAGAGCAAGGTGCTCGTCAATGTATTTGTCAGTATTTTCGATAGCCACCGGAAGCTTTGTCTTGAGGGTATTCTCGCGCACCCAGCTCCAGTTATACGGCCAGATGTGGATGTTCAGGTAATCGATATCAGGGCAGGAGTGGATCTTCTCATAAAGCTCCATGCTGTTCTCACATCCCCACGAACCTTCACTTCCCGAAGACACCATGTGGTTAGGATCAATTGACTTGATGAGGGCCGCAGAGGTCCACATAAAGTCAACAAACGCCGCCTGACCTTCAGGATCGTTCCTGAAGCAGCGCGGCTCGTTTCCTATCTGCCAAGAGAAGATTGTCGGATCGTCCTTATAGGCCTTTCCTGTGATTGTGTTTGTACGACTTACAACGTTTCTGACATGATCATAATACAATTCCTTAGCCTTGTCGTTGGTAACGAATCGTGATACAGACTCCATGAACGGCACATATCCCACTTCAGCAGGAATGAGGGCCTTGCCGGCACCAGCCCACTCAAGATACATTCCGTATCCTCCGGACCACTCCCATGAGTTGTTGATGTAAAGAACAGCCTTCATGCCTCTTTCGGCCATTTCGGCGAGAAGATAATCCAAGCCGCGGAAAATCGTGTCGTTATAGACACCTGGTTCCTTCTGAAGAGTCGGACTTACACGTGTCGGGATGCCGTCAGGACCGTCTCCGCCTACCAGAACGCGGAGATTTGTCATGCCCAGGGCCTTGAGAGTATCGAGCTCCGCCTCCAGACGGACGCGATCTCCACCCACTCCCTCGCTGCCGAGGATGGCTCCATACCAGAAATTTGTGCCAATGAAATGCGACGGATACTCATCACAAACGAAAATACCGTCCTCAACTCTGACGAACGAAGAGGCGGCAGGTGAAGAACCTTCCTTAGGCCCGCACGAAAGCATCGCGACTGCTGAGACGAGCACCAGGAGGAGTGATCTCCGGATAAGTTTCATTGTAAGTTTTAGCGCTAGCGGTTAGTATTGCAAATTTACTAAACGTGCGTGCCGCAAACAAATATTAATTTATCCGATACTGATACAAATTAAACTATAACTTTATTTTTCTTGAACATCGCCCTAAAATCGCGTGGCGTGTAGTGCCTTTTTGCTTTAAATGTGCGGTTAAAATTTGACAAGTTGTTAAATCCGCACTCATAGCAGATTTCAGAGATGTTTTTAGCGGAATCCACCAGCATCCTGGCAGCATATCCAAGGCGGATATCTACTATGTATTCAGACAGTGTTCTCCCTGTCCTTTGGCGGAAGAAACGGCTGAAAGCCACCGGGGTCATACCGACGAGTTCAGCAAGATCCGCAAGGGTCAAGGATTCGGCATAATGGTCGTGAATATATTGCTTAACCTTCTGAACTCTATTACTTTCCGTGCTCTTGTACGAGTGAGCGAAGGAGCTGGACGCAAGCACTCTCGCCTCGTCCGATATGGACAGTTCATATAGGATATAGAGGCATTTGAGAAACTGCACGAACTTCTCGCCTTCACGGGCTATGGAATCGAGTGCAGAGTAGACCTTCATTATGGCTCCCGTAGAAAAGGACAGGCCATGATGAGCCTTGCGAAGCATGCGGTTGATGGATGCGAACTGATTCTTTGACAGGAGTTCCTCACTAAAGATGTCTCCTGAGAACTGAATCGTCACCTCACGGATGTCCTTAGAGGTACAATTACCCTGCTCCCAGACATGCTGCAGATCCTCTCCTCCAAGCAGGACAAGCTCATATTCGGAGATCTCCTCGACGCTGTCACCGACAATTCTGCGCACCCCTTTTCCATGTTCTATAAAATTCAGTTCATACTCCTTATGCTGATGCAAAGGATAGGTGAATTCGGTCTTGTGACGCTCCACGATATAGAAGCAATCCTTCTCCGAAAGCTTGGTTATCTCTGTAAATACTTTTGCCATAGGACAAATATACAATATTTTCCGTTACTGATACTATTTTAACATATTATCCTACTTATCATCATACAATTTCACTAAAAGAGTATTTTCACATATAAAAGAAAAGGGTTCCAAGAAAAACCTTGAAACCCTTTTCAGATATGCATTTTCAGTTAGTTCACCCTCTTGACCTGGAACTGAGTCAGATCGTATGGCTCGGCCTTGAAGTACTCTTTTGTCTCCTTGTCATAGAACACGTATGACAGAGACTTGAAGTCTACCCACTCGCCGGCATACTGGAAGAATTCAGAGTTGAAGTGCAGATATGGCTCGTTCATGGTAACCTTATAAGCAAGTCCCTCGTAATCATAGAGGACCATGAAGTTGTCAGGATCGTACTTGTTTCTTGCCTTTCCTACGAAACGGACCTCATAGATCTTGCCTTCGATCTCAACCTCGCCGAGGCTCTGAGGAGTCGATATGGTCATCTTTCCGCTTGCCTCATCGAAGCCTGCCTCGAACGGGAACTGGTCACCGAGAGTGCCTGTAGACCATCCGTAGACCTTATAGCTTCTGTTGCTTGTAAGACGGTCGATCGTAAGGTGGAATGTCTTCTGGTTCTTGTTATCCCAGCTCTGTGTATCCATTCCTGTCACATCCCAGTTTCCGAGGAATGCCTTGTAGGCCTCCGTCTCGGTTACGTCAACCGGAGCCGGATCTGTCTTGGCTGTCACAAGGCGGCACATCATCTGTCCGTCGTAGTGTGCCATCACCATATATACATACTCAGTGTCAGGGTTCAGACCTGTGTAGATCTTGTTGAAGAAGCCTCTGTCGTTAAGGGCTGCGAGGACTTCCTCGTCTACTGATACCGGATTGAGACCGAAGTTGGCCTGTCCAAGCGCATAAAGCATCTCGCCCTGAGCCTCGAGTTCCTCGAGAGTACCGCTGAGGCCCGCTGCCTCAACCATCGCATCAAAGGCAGCCTTCTCTATCGGACCTCCTGCGAGATAGAATGCGCTGCTCGCATAGTCAAGGTCTACGAAATCCGCATACTCCGCATATACCTTGAAAGTATTGTATGTATTGTATCCCTCAAGTTCACGCTCGTACGGCTCCATGCTGAGGTGGATCTTCGCATCCGGCATAGGCACGTCCACTTCAAGCTCTGTATAGAACTCGTCGCCGTTGTGATCCACACCATATACGCAAAGCATGTATGAAGTACCCGGGTCAACAGACCATGTGTCGGTGTAGGTATTCACCTTTGCCTGACCCTTGCCGAGAGCATACTCGGATACATAAGCCATGATACCCTCGATTCCGTTTTCAGCCACATAAGACTTGTACTGGCTCTTCTCGAAGAAATCCCACATGTAGAAGCTTACCTGGTCAGAATCCATCTCCATACGGATGGAAACCGAATATGGAGAAAGGCCATCGATAGAGCAGCCGACCGTACTGTTTGACTCACCCGGCTCCTCAAGATCGAAACCGATCACCTCAGGCTTCTCGATCCAGCCTCCCATATCCTCGTTCCAGAGTGCTGTGAGCACATAATATCTTGTTCCCGGCACGATGAAGGCAACGTCGCCGCGCATAGGGTTCTCCTTTCCGGTGTACCATTCGAACTCCTTTGCAGACTCGTCGAAGATTCCATGATCTGCAAGGAGGTTCCAGATGAATACCTTCTCGTCAAACTCTGCGCCGTCCTCATACATAGACGACTCGAGCATGTACTCGAAGTACCAGCCCTCGAGATATGTATGGAAGTACTGCTGTCCTTCCTCTACATTGACCTTATATGAGAATCCGGTCTTTGACTTCGAGATGAACTGCAGAAGCTTTGGTTTTTCTGCTGTATTGATGGCAAGCTCCTTTATCGCGCTGAAATACTTTCCTTCCTTGGAAGCGGCCGCATAGACAGTATATTCTGTCTCAGGCTTAAGGTTCTCCATCACGAATGACACAGGCTCTGCGCTCGCTGTGAACACATTCTCACCTTTGAAAAG
>JAZOPY010000112.1:0-5153 GCA_045655825.1 Candidatus Cryptobacteroides sp.
CCAGGACTTACGAAGAATATAGAACCCTTCCTCCCAATCACGATCACCATCTGACATATCAGTCCTGATACGACGACCAGGAAAGTTCTTGATAGCCGACTCGCACAGACATTCAGCCAACTTATCCGACTCAGTCTGCCCAGAACAGGTGAATACACTCCAACCGGTCGCATTAAGCCATTTCGTGCCGTTACCTGCTGCGTTCACATGAATACTGACCACGATTACATTTTTCTTACCCAAAGCCAAACAATGGGCATTTATACGCCTAACTCTCTCTGATAGAGAAATATCATCGTCCTCTGGTACCAATAATTCCGCGTCGAGATTTTTGTCTAGCAGATCAGCGACCACTTTCCTTGCAATTTCGCGATTGTAGAAGGCTTCACGAAACAAGCCGTTCGGGCTTCTTTTGCCCGCCGTCATGAGACCATGACCATTGTCAATAAGAATTTTCATAGCAGTTCAAGTCAATTTATAGGATTAGCTGAGAAATTGACACGAGCCAATATGAAACAAGGAATCAGCTCACGCCAATTCCCTTATGCGAAGATATGAAATTTTCTCGTTTCGCTGAAAAAACACTGATAATGTTCCTATAACAAAGATATGAGACTCTCTCACTTTGTCGCAGGTCTCAACTTTTTCGGGTTAGGAACACAAAATGTTCCTATTCTCAAGGGTGTTCAAAATTTAGGAACATTTTAGGAACATTTTACATACAAAGACGCCTCTGAGGGCTCTCAGAGGCGTTTTTTGGAGGTGCCTAGCGGAATCGAACCGCTGTAGCAGGTTTTGCAGACCTGTGCCTAACCGCTCGGCCAAAGCACCATTTCCGTTTTGGGATTGCAAATATATGAACAAATATCGGATTTGCAAAATTTATCTTTAAATAATTATCAATATTTGTCACATACAGAAGAAGGATTTTAGTTTTTGGGGACACCATTGAGGTTAACATACGGAATTCCAATTATTAGACACAACAATATCTATAATAATTTAAGGATATCGAACTGAGATCCGGTAATCAGAAAGTCAACTTATTTTGCAGTAATCCCGAAGAATTGCTGCAATTCTTCGGGATTATCGCACAGGAACAGCACCGCGACCCGCATGCATTGCGCTTATCCTTGAAATCACTGTCCGACTAATGCACCTTAACCATCTCTACTGGCTGCACCTGCTCCTTGTCCAGAGGATGAGACTGATACCTCACTTTATGGAAATCGATCGTCATGAGGTCAATGCAGCGGATGTTGCTGTTCCATGCAGTCCTGTAGTAAAACTTCATGTTCTTCAAGTCAGTGGCCGCGGTGAATTGAGTTGCACTATGTAATCCCTTAGGAATCTCTGCCATAGCATGCTGGCTGCCGATAGGAATATCGAAGTTATTCAAAATGTGGAAGGCCTGCACCACTGTGTCAAATCCATTGTCCCATACCGGCGATGTGGTCTGGAAGAAGGTGGCACGTACAAAACGGGATGGGGAAGTGAAGTCGCCAGGCAGACCAAGGTTGCCGCTGCCGTGACCGAGGGATTTCAGTACGATGCCATTCATGATTGTCTTATCGGCTTCTGTTCCCGGCTCTATATTGATGTAGTTGTTCAGATTGGTTATATGCCACCTGAAGCCGGGAGCATTTGTAAGAACGCCGAGCTTGTTCTCATAAAAATTAGGTACACCGTTGACTATCTCAAGCACAACCATGCGGCCGTTAGGCTCGGAAATCCTCCAATGCACCGCACCTATCTTTGAACTCAAAGTGACAAGGTCTACCTTGGATAGTCCAGCCTTAAGCTGATCGATAGTGGAGAACTGGGAAAGCACCCACGATACAAACTGCATGTCACATAGGGTCTTTGAAGCTGCGGCTTTGTTATATGGAGCATATTCGCCGTAGTTCGGAAAGAAGAACAGGCCTGCAGAAAGTCCGGTTTCATTTACACCTTCTACGACAAATGGTTCGTATTCGGTATAGATTCCGACATATCCATATATGCCTTTATATTTTAGTCCGTTCAGTCCATCAGGGGTATATGACTGGTGGTCGTGACCTCTTGGAGCTACTACATAACCACATTGCATTGGTGTGGCTGCCCATTCTACTGTTCGTGCAACTACACGGGAACCGTCTCGTGCTGTAAGTGCAATGCCAGTACATGCGCTCGAGTCTGCTGCCCATATTCCTCCCAGAAATATGGCAGCCATAATTATTGCTGATCGTTTCATGTCTATATTAATTAAAGTTCCTCTACAGCTATGCAACCCTTGCGCCATTCACTACGATTTCGTAAAACCAGAACTCTTCATTATATTTGCAATATTATGAGAAATATACTGACAACTAATACCAGTGGCCGTGAGATCTGGGTCGACTGGATGCGCGTGGCAGCGTGCTTTATGGTGATTCTGGTCCATGCGACCGAACCGTTTTACCTTGGAGGCGAGGGATCGCTGATTCTGACTGAAGAGGATGCATGGTGGTCATCGTTCTTCGATTCCTTTGTTCGAGCTTGTGTGCCATTGTTCATCGTCGCATCAAGCTACCTGCAGTTTCCGCTGCATTATTCGGCAGGGGAGTTCCTCAAACGCAGAGCCGTAAGGATCCTGATTCCGTTTGTGATCTGGAGTCTGGTCTATGCATTTGTGTGGGGCGAACCCGTATCGAATCTTAAGGATCTGGCACTTAACTTCAACTATGCTGCAGGTCATCTTTGGTTCGTATATATGATTATAGGTATATACATCATCATGCCTATGCTTTCTCCGTGGGCGGAGAAGGTCAGCAAGAAAGAGCTGCAGGTGTATCTTGCGATATGGGCATTCACTCTTTTCATTCCTCTGATCAGAGACTGGGTAAGCGCTGACCAGATGGCTGTAACATACGGCCCGACTGGCATTCCTCGTCAGGCACTCTTCCCGCTTTGGGGTGAGGCCAGCTGGAACACATACGGCATGTTCTACTACATCAGCGGATTCGTCGGTTATCTGCTTTTAGGATTGTATTTCCGCAGATTCGTCGGTGAACTTTCATGGAAAAAGACGCTTTCAATCGGCCTTCCTTGCTGGTTTGCAGGCTTCGGAATCGTATTCGGAGGCTTCCTCAGAAGGGTATACGAAACCTCTGCAGGCGTATTCCCGACTGGCGGTCTGGTCGACACTGCCGTTTACTGGGAGACCACATGGTGCAATGACACGATCGGCGTTGCCTTGATGACAGTCGGCTGGATATTGCTTTTCAAGAAGATGAAGTGTGACGGGAAATTCTATCAGAACGTGCTTCTTCCGGTTTCTAAAGCCAGCTATGGAATGTATATCTCGCACCTGTTGGTGCTTGTTCCGCTTGCAGGCATCATCCGCGAAGCGCTGGGTTCAGGTCTTGAAGGAACTCTCGGAATGTGGACCACCCCTGTCGAAATTATCCTTTCTGCCGTGAGCGCATTCGTATGCGTTGCCCTCGGTTCAGTACTGATCAGAAAGATCCCGAAAATCGGAAAGTATATTATATAACAAATGCGGTGGGGAAGTCCACCGCATTTGTGTTATTTATCAAGAATGTTGTCCAAACGCTTGAAGATGCTCTTGCGAAGGTCGCGAAGGCGTAGAATCTCTTTTCGGTTCTTAGAACGCACATAGTTGCATGTGCCTATGAACTTTCTGAACATCTTCATGTAGTTCCATACAAGAACAAACATGATAGGGAAGGCAACAAAGTAACCAAGTGCCCACCAGAATCCTAAGAATATCCACAGAAGCACAACTGGAATGACCAGGCAAATCGGAATAGTCACAAACACGCTGACCGCCACATTGAACGAGCTGACGAACATCTGGTCCTTGATCATCTTCTTCAGGAAGAGCTTCGGCATGAGGAACAGCAGTCCGGTAGGAATGGCTGAAACCAGGAATAAAGGAAGCAGAAGCAATAATCCGAGACCACGTAGGGTAGGTCTCAATGCGCGTGGCTTTCTGTTGAACAGCCAGTCGCGTACGTTAAGTTTCTTGTATCCATCGATAAGCTCTGCTGTGTCTTTATAAACTGACTCCATCTCCTCCGGATGTTTCTCGGTAGCCTCAGCAAGTTCTGCGACGAGTTTCTGGTCTGAAAGCAGGCGGGAAGGGAGATAGTTGAATTTGAATCCGCGCTTTCTCGCAAACTCCTTTCCGAATGCACACTCGCGCAGGAAGTCGATCTGGTCATAGTGCTCAAGGTCATCCACATGAAGCATCATCTCTTTTATCTCGCCATGCACTATCTTGTTGATTTCGACCATCGTCTCACGTGGTGCCTCCTGATAACGCTCATAATATGGCTTCAGCGAAATAGGTTTGCCGAACTTCATGAGCATCTCTGTACGTGCATGAAAATAGTTTGAATAGTGATTACATGAAGGAAGAATCATTATGTCCTCCTTCCAATCCATCTTCTCTGCGGCCGCAAATGCAATACGCAGATATCCTAGCTTGAAGGAGCCAAGCCACCTCTTGTCCTGGTGGCCGCCTTCTGGGTAGAGCATCACGGTCTCGCCGTCCATCAATGCCTTTCCGGCATCATCGAATGTCTCTTGATTTTTTGTTACGGCACGAAGACCCTCATAACCCATACGATATGCAGGTAGAAGACCCATGGCACGGAGTGCTTTGTTGAAGATAGGGTTCTTGAAGACGTTTGCGCGGGCAAGGAAGTTCATTCTGCGGTCTGTCAGTTTCAGACATACACAAAGAGGATCGTTAAGGCAATTCTGGTGGTTTGACACCATTACGATAGGGGTGCCGTTGACAGGCACATTCTCAAGTCCAACAACATGTTCCTTATGAAAATATAGACTTGAATTGACAAATTGGATGTAAGCACGGAACCCTTTCAAGAAGAGATTGTGCTCTCTCGGTTTACGAATCTTGCTCATAATTGGTTTGGTTTTAGTTCAAGTTTAACAAAGCAAATTTACGAATTTTTATCATTAAAACAAATCATTGGTTTTTCACAGAAGATTTGCTAATTTTGCAAGATGTGTGAAAACACAAAATATGAATAACATATAACTTTAAAGATATGACACTTATTGAAAGCATCATCGAGCGCGCAAAATCAAACAAGCAGCGCATCGTGCTCCCTGAGTCACTCGAGGAGCGTACACTCACAGCAGCT
>JAZOPY010000113.1:0-17959 GCA_045655825.1 Candidatus Cryptobacteroides sp.
GTTTATGATACATGCGGAAATAATTCTGGAGAGTAATGGTGGCGAATGTCTGTGTAGCAGCCTCGACCTTCACGTTTTCCTTTGCCTCGACAGCCTGATGGAGACCGTCACTCCAACGACGTCCTTCCATGATACGGCCTGTCTGCTCGTCCACGATCTTGATCTTGCCGTCTGCGATGATATAATCGATCTCCTTGTCGAACATCGTGTATGCCTTGAGGAGCTGATTTACTGTGTGTACACGCTCTGACTTAAGTGCGAAGTCTGCATGAATCTCATCCTTCTTCACCTGCTTTTCCTCTGCTGAGAGGCTGCTATCCTTCTGTACTTCTGCAACTGCTGCACCTACGTCAGGGAGGACGAAGAAGTTAGGATCCTCGAGGTTACCTGTGATAAGGTCACGACCCTTGTCGGTCATATCCACCGAATGCTGCTTCTCATTGATGACAAAGTAGAGTTCGTCAGTGATGAACGGCATCTCGCGCTCATTGTCCTGCATGTAGTAGTTCTCAACTTTCTGAAGAAGCTGCTTCATACCTGGCTCGCTGAGGAACTTGATGAGCGGCTTATACTTAGGATATCCCTTGAATGCACGGAAAAGGAGTACGCCACCGTCTTTCTCGTTACCCTCGGCGATGAGCTTCTTCGCCTCATTGAGCAACTGGTTCACGAGGGTCTTCTGCGCAGAGTATAATCTCTCCACGTATGGCTTGAACTCCATGAACTGCTGATCTTCGCCCTTTGGCACCGGACCGGAAATGATGAGTGGGGTACGTGCGTCGTCAATAAGTACCGAGTCAACCTCATCGACGATTGCGAAATGATGTTTCTTCTGTACAAGGTCTCCCATCGATACCGCCATGTTATCACGAAGGTAGTCGAAACCAAACTCATTGTTTGTACCGAAGGTAATGTTGCACGCATATGCTTTCTTACGAGCATCGCTATTTGGCTGATGTTTATCGATACAATCTACTGAAAGGCCATGGAACATATAGAGAGGTCCCATCCACTCCGAGTCACGCTTAGAGAGGTAGTCGTTGACTGTAACGACGTGTACGCCCTTGCCTGCCAAGGCGTTGAGGAATACAGGAAGAGTAGCCACGAGTGTCTTACCCTCTCCTGTCGCCATCTCGGCGATCTTACCCTGATGCAGGACGATACCGCCGATGAGCTGTACATCGTAGTGTACCATGTCCCATGTGATCTCGTTACCGCCGGCCATCCAGTGGTTCTGCCAGAGGGCGTAGTCGCCGTCGATGCTCACAAACTCCTTGGTTGTACTGAGATCACGGTCGAAGTCTGTAGCCTTCACCTTGATTACAGGGTTCTCCTTGAAACGACGGGCGGTAGACTTCATGATGGCGAATGCCTGAGGAAGGATCTCGTCGAGAGTCTTCTCGATTGTTTCATCCACTCTCTTCACGAGCTTATCCGACTCTGTAGCAAGTACTTCCTTCTCCTTAAGCGGAAGGTTCTTCTCCAGTTCAAGCTTTATCTCTGCGATGCGCGCCTCGTCCTGGGCGATGGCATCCTTGATGATTTTCTTGAGTTCATCACACTTTGCACGGAGTTCATCGTCAGTGAGTTTGTCGATCGACTCATAAGCCTTCAGCACTTCATGGACCTTAGGCATGATCGCCTTCATGTCTCTGTCTGACTTGGTTCCGAACAGTTTCTTGAAAATTGATGCAATTGACATATATTATCTTTTAATTTTTACCATTTGTGGGCTGTCTGCACACTACGTGCAAACAACCCACAAAAATAGTGAAAATTAGCGATTTATCAAAATAACAGTTGATTTCCTGCCATTTTGTCACATCAGAACCTTATAGCTACTGACAGATTGAACTGTCCGCGGCGCATCTTAAGGTCTTGAGCTATGTCCTTTTTATAACGGTTTATCAAGCCCCAGTCATAGCCAAGACGCACTTCCAGAACTTCAAAGAAATCTGCACCGATCGAAGCTCCAAGCATCACATCAAACCTGCGCAGAGCGCCCTCAGGAAGCATTCCGGTCTCATTGATCCACTCCCCCAGGTTCCAGCTTCCGCCAGGAAGGTCTGCAGTCTTGACCTCTCCTTTATATATATTATATGTGAGTGACGAGACCTCGCCATCGGCAAATCTGGTGCGGTATTTCATCTTTGATGAAAGACCTCCGAGAAGAGTCGGACCGAAGTCCAGGCCAAGGCCGATACGGTCGGTGATCGGAAGGGTGTATTTGAGTCTTATAGGGATGGCGAGATAATGCTCGGTCCTGTCGCCTACGACACGGATGCCTGTATCGAAGCCCGCTGCAGAAACGTTTTCATTACGGGCGTCGTTCTGGTAGATGTAGTTCAGTCCGGTCTGAAAATACAGCGCACCTGGAATAAGCCTGAAATCCTTGGTAAGACCGGCGGTGAATCCGTCGAGTCCGGCAGAAGTCTCCACCTCGTCCGTAGCCCAATCGGTAGTCCTGTATGAAGAGTGTACATAACCGAAACTGAAGCCCAATCCATGGGCAGCAGGTGATACGGCACGACGCGGACGCATCGACTGGCTGTATGCAGGCGATGCCAGCAGGACTGCCGTAATAACTGTCAAAATAACCTTTTTCATAGTCCTAAGATAAAATATATTGCTTTATAAAAACAGCAAGAGACTCACGCCAGTTAGGGATATCAACGCCGAAAGTCTTCTTGACCTTGGTCTTGTCCATCACAGAATAAGCAGGGCGCGCAGCCTTGGTCGGATACTCGCCCGTACGGCAAGGCTGCACAGCACATGTGTATCCCAGTAAGTCATTTATCTCTTTAGCAAAATCATACCATGATGCCACTCCCTCATTGGAGTAATGATACAGACCGGTCTTGTCAAGCTGACCGTTTTCGATCACGCCTGCCACAAAGGCCGCGAGATCTTCGGCATTGGTAGGAGTACCTGTCTGGTCCACAACGACTTTCAGCGACGGCATTCCGGCGCATTTCTCATCCATGGTCTTGAAGAAATTACGTCCGGTCCTGCTGTATAGCCACGAAGTGCGGAAAATCATATATCGGCATCCGCTTTCCATCACGGCCTTCTCACCGGCCAGCTTGCTGCGTCCGTATGCGCTCAACGGCGCCGGCACATCATCTTCGGCATAAGGCGTATTCGCCTTTCCGTCAAACACATAGTCGGTCGAGAAATGGATCAGAAGCGCGTCCGCATTCTTCGCAGCTTCAGCAAGAAGCCCTACTGCATAGGCATTGACCCTCATCGCCGCCTGCTCATCCTCCTCTGCCTTTTCCACATCGTTATATGCAGCGCAGTTGACGACAACGTCGACATCTTCAGCGACCATGCCAGCCACCTGAGCGGGATCTGCAATGTCAAGGGAAACTATCTGATCTCCGTCTCCGTTCAGGTCAGCATAGACAAACTCATGCTCCGAATTACGAGCAAGAGTCATGATCTCATGACCCAACTGTCCTTTTGCACCGATTACTAATACCTTCATGCCTTAAAATCCTTCAATTTCGGGTGAATCTTATCCTTGCCCGATACAAGTACATCCTCCGCCGGAAGACGCCAGTCGATATTCAGGTCAGGATCATTCCATATTATCGCTCCTTCCGCATCAGGAGCATAGTACTCATCGCATTTGTACTGGAACACAACCTCGTCGGAGAGGGCAGCAAAGCCATGGGCAAAGCCCTTCGGGATGAACACCTGAAGGTGGTTCTCCCCCGACAGTTCAATCGAGAAATGACGTCCATAAGTATCGGAGCCTTCACGAAGATCCACAGCCACATCAAGCGCCCTGCCGCTGACCACGCGAACAAGCTTCGCCTGAGCGTGAGGCGCACGCTGGAAATGGAGGCCGCGGACTACTCCGTATGACGATCTGCTTTCATTGTCCTGGACGAACTTCACGTCAATGCCGGTGAGTTCACGGAACTTCCTTTCGGAGAACGACTCCATGAAATATCCGCGAGCGTCACCGAAGACATCAGGTTCAATGACCAGCAGTCCTTTTATGTCTGTTTCCTTTATCTTCATTTATGGTCTATCAATCTGAGGAGGTACTGTCCATACGGGTTCTTTGCCATCGGCTGGGCCACTTCGCGGAGCTTATCTGCTGATATCCAGCCTTTTTCATACGCTATTCCTTCGAGGCAGGCTATCTTGAGGCCCTGTCTTTTCTCTATCACTTCGATGAAGGTCGACGCTTCTGACAGCGAGTCATGCGTTCCGGTATCGAGCCATGCAAAGCCGCGTCCGAGAGTCTCGACCTTGAGCTGTCCGGCCTGAAGGAAATCCTGGTTCACAGCCGTGATCTCAAGCTCTCCCCTTGCGGAAGGCTTGATGGTCCTGGCTATCTTCACCACACGGTTCGGATAGAAATAAAGTCCTGTCACAGCATAGTTGGACTTTGGCTCCTTTGGCTTTTCTTCTATTCCGATGCAGTTTCCTTCACTGTCAAACTCTGCCACTCCATAGCGCTGAGGATCGCTCACCCAATATCCGAACACCGTCGCAACGTCTTCGCCTTGAGCTCTCTGACAAGCCTTTTCGAGCATCGGCTCAAAGCCGCTGCCGTGGAAGATGTTGTCTCCCAGAACCATGCAGACAGAGTCGTCGCCGATGAATTCCTCGCCTATTATGAAGGCCTGGGCCAGGCCGTCCGGAGATGGCTGCTCCGCATAAGCGAAGCGCACGCCATAGTCGCTGCCGTCACCCAGAAGGCGTCGGAAAGCGGGAAGGTCGTCCGGTGTGGAGATGATCAGTATATCCCTGATGCCGGCCTGCATGAGGACCGAGATCGGGTAATAGACCATCGGTTTGTCGAATATCGGGAGGAGCTGCTTGCTGACTCCCTTGGTGATCGGGTAGAGTCTGGTGCCCGACCCACCGGCCAATACTATGCCTTTCATAAAAGTGTGTTGTTGTCTTCTTCTTTGTAGCCTGGATCCGGAGGAAGCTGCTTTCCTGCTGCCACGGCACCTGCTCCCGCAGCCACCGCAAGGGCGTCACAGCGTTCGTTTTCAGGGTGTCCTGCATGGCCTTTTATCCAATGGAACGCCACTCTGTGCCTGCTCAGAAGCGGCACAAGGCGCACCCACAAGTCCGGGTTCTTCTTGAATCCCTTGATCTTCCATTTCTCCAGCCAGCCCTCGTTTATGGCCTTGACCACGTATGACGAGTCGCTGTATACATGCACTTCAGCATTGTCCCACCTTATGGCTTCCAGTCCCTTGATCACAGCAAGGAGCTCCATACGGTTGTTGGTCGTAAGGCTGAATCCTTCAGACATTTCCTTGCTGATGCCGGCACACTTGAGGACAACCCCGTAGCCTCCGGGGCCGGGGTTGCCGCTTGACGCACCATCAGTGTATAGAAATATAGGAGGTCTCTGCTGCATATTACTCGATGATTCTTCCTCCCTTAGGCTTGATCTCAGTATCAGGAGCCTTGATTGTCATTCGGTTGTCGATGAGATCATCGTAGTCCTCACGCTTGTTGAAGATGTCGATGGCAGCATAGATTGCCGCCTTCATCGAGCGTGGATCGGCCATGTCGCGTCCTGCCATGTCGTATGCTGTTCCGTGATCAGGTGATGTCCTGACGATAGGAAGTCCGGCAGTGAAGTTCACTCCGTCCTCGAATGCGAGAGCCTTGAACGGTGTGAGTCCCTGGTCGTGGTACATAGCCAGAACCGCATCGTATTTCGCGTAGTTTCCGAGTCCGAAGAATCCGTCTGCCGAATATGGGCCGAATGCCATGATGCCCTCAGCCATGGCAGCCTGAACTGCAGGGAGGATGATGTTCTGCTCCTCGTCTCCGAGAAGTCCGCCGTCTCCGCAGTGAGGGTTCAGGCCAAGAACAGCGATCTTAGGCGCATCGATGCCGAAGTCTCTCTGGAGAGATGTCTTCATGAGGCGGATCTTCTTGAGGATCTTTTCTGTAGATAAAGCTCCGGGAACTTCCTTGAAAGGAATATGACCTGTCACGACTCCTACCCTGAGCTTGTCGCAGACCATGATCATGGCAACCTCGTCAACGCCGAACTCCTTCTCGAGATACTCTGTGTGGCCTGTATGTCCGAAACCTTCGCCGACCATTGCCCTCTTGTTGATCGGAGCTGTCACGAGCACGTCGATGTAGCCTTCCTTGATATCCTGCACGGCTCTGTCGAGAGCTGTCATGGCTGCCTTAGCAGACTCAGGAGTAGGCTGACCCGGCTCCACGAAGATGTTTTCAGGAAGACAATTCACGATGTTGACCCTCTTCTGGTGCACATCCTTTGCCGAATTGATTACATTTGTGTTGATCTGTTCGATGTTGTGGATCTGCTTCTTGTAGAAGCCGAATATCTTTGACGATCCATATATTACCGGAGTACAGAGATCGAGCATTCTTTCATCTGCGAGCGCCTTGATGATGACTTCGTAGCTGATGCCGTTGCCGTCTCCCTGCGTGATTCCTACTATCAGTTTTCTTGACATATCGTTGTGTTTAAGTTTGACTTTTCGAAATAACTTACAAATATATAAAATTATTCTGACACTCACTATGTGAGAACCCCATTGTATTTTGTCCGGTTTTGCGTATATTTGCCATGGTTTGGCACAATCCATACCTAATTTTGTGATATGGCATCTGAAATGGACATACAATATCTGCCTGGAGTAGGCCCAAAGAGAGCTGAGCTGCTGAGAAAGGAGCTCGAAGCGAGCACTGTGGGCGAGCTGATGAGGGTCTATCCGTTCAGATACATCGACAAGAGCGGCTTTGTCTACATCGCCGATGCAAGACCGGACATGGCATACATCCAGCTGAGAGCCAGAGTGACGCGCATCGAGCTGCACGAGAAGCCGAGCAAAAGGCTCAGCGTGTGGATCGAAGACGGCACCGGAGAGATGGAGACCGTCTTCTTCAAGGGCATCAAATGGATGTTCGAAAAGCTCAAGCCCGGCACCGAGTGGATATTCTTCGGCAAGCCGCAGACCTTCAACGGCCGCATGAACATGGTTCATCCGGAGGTGGATCCGGTGCCGGCGTCAGCAGATGCAGGGGGCTTCAGCGGATCAGGTACGATGACAGGAGTATACCCAAGCACGGAAAAGCTCAAGAACGCCGGAGTCACCGGAAAGGTGATGAGCAAGATCATGGAAGCCGCCATCGAGAAAGGCATCGGATACGAGCAGGAGACCCTGCCGGAATACCTGATGAAGCAGATGGGACTGGTTCCGCTGCATTACGCCATCAGAAACATACATTTTCCCAGCGATGCAATAGCCCTGGAAAAATCAAGATACAGACTCAAGTTCGAGGAACTCTTCTTCCTTCAGCTGTCCCTTCTCAAACAGAAATACGTACGCAGCAGGGCTGTGAACGGCATACACATGCCGCGCGTGGGAGAAGCATTCAACAGCTGCTACGAATCACTCCCCTTCCCGCTTACCGGAGCCCAGAAAAGGGTGATCACCGAGATAAGAAACGACATGAAGAGCGGCCAGCAGATGAACCGTCTGCTGCAGGGAGACGTGGGCAGCGGAAAAACAATGGTGGCTGTGCTGACTGCCTTGATCGCTATCGGAAACGGTTACCAGGCATGCATCATGGCACCTACGGAAGTACTTGCACAGCAGCACTTTAAGAATATACAGAAGTTCCTGGCGCCTACAGGAGTCAGGTCGGCGCTTCTCACCGGAAGCTCCAAGACGTCGGAAAGACGCGAGGTGCACGCCGGTCTGGAAGACGGCAGCATCGGCATCATCGTGGGCACTCATGCACTGCTTGAAGACGTGGTCGTGTTCAGGAATCTCGGCCTTGCTATCATAGACGAGCAGCACAGGTTCGGAGTCGAGCAGAGATCGAAGCTCTGGAAGAAGTCTTCATGCGGGGCGCCGCCTCATGTTCTCGTGATGACAGCGACGCCTATCCCACGCACCCTCGCCATGACGTTGTACGGCGACCTCGATGTTTCGGTCATCGACGAACTGCCTCCTGGCCGCAAGCCGGTGCAGACCATTCATGCGACCGAAGGCAAGCGTCCGCAGCTGTACAACTTCATGAGACAGGAGATAGCCAAGGGACGTCAGGTATTCATAGTATATCCGCTCATCAACGAAACAGAAAAGCTTGACTACCAGAGTCTCGAAGCCGGTGCAGAGGAGATCATGACAAAGTTCCCATACCCGCAGTACACAACGGCGGTCGTGCATGGAAAGCAGCTCAACGACGTGAAGAAGTTCAACATGGACGCCTTTGCGGCGGGCAGGGCAAACATCCTCGTGGCGACGTCCGTGATCGAGGTAGGCGTGGACGTACCGAATGCTTCAGTCATGGTGATCGAGAGCGCCGAGAGGTTCGGCCTGAGCCAGCTGCATCAGCTGCGCGGCCGCGTGGGCCGAGGCAGCGAGAAGTCATACTGCGTGCTGATGACCGGACATAAGATGAGCAAGGAATCCAAGCACAGGATCGAACTGATGTGCGCGACAGAAAACGGATTCGAGCTGGCGGAAGAGGACATGAAGATGAGAGGTCCGGGCGACCTTGAAGGAACCCAGCAGAGCGGACTGCCGATAAGCCTGAACATCGCTTCACTTGCAAAGGACGGTCTTATTCTCAACGCGGCAAGAGACTGCGCCGAGGCTGTCCTGAAGGAGGACCCGACGCTCGGTCAGCTGAAGAACCAGATGCTCAGAAACGAACTCGTAAAAGACAAATACAAGATAAAGGACTACAGCAAAATCAGTTAGACCATGGTTACTGAACTTCTCCAGAAATACATCTGGCTGGTGCAGACATTCATCCGTGCAGGAGAAAGGGGCCTCAGCCTTGGCGAGATCACCGACAAATGGGAAAGCCGTTTCGATTCCGATTACTCGCGCCGCACCTTCAACAACCACAGGGAGGCAGTCGAGGAGGTATTCGGCATCAGGATCGAGTGCAACCGCAGTTCGAACCGCTATTTCATCAGGTACACCGACGATGTATCTGACGAAAACGCTGAAAGCGCATGGCTCATAAACACATTCACAGTCAACAACATGCTGCGTCTCGGAAAGGAAAGGCTATCGGGCAGGGTGTCGGTCGAGGACATTCCTTCGGGACACCTGCACCTCACCGCCGTGATGGAGGCCATGACAGAGGGACATAAGCTGCGCATAAGTTACATGAAGTATACAAGTTCCCAGGCTGAAAGTCTGACGCTGCACCCATACGCAGTGAAGGAATTCGCCAAGAGGTGGTATCTGGTAGCGCACTGCGAAGAAAGGGGCGCTCTCCGCGTATACGGACTGGACAGAATAAAGGAACTTGAGATTGCGGACGGTTCGTTCAAGATGCCGTCCGGATTCGATGTGGACGAGGTGTTCGCGACAAGTTTCGGAACATATATTCCGGAAGGGAAAGCGGAGCTCATCACCTTCCGCACGACAGCCAAGGAAGCCAGATTCCTTCGCGACCTTCCGCTTCACGCAAGCCAGGAGGAGCTGAAGAGCCAGGACAAGGAACATGTCACCTTCAGCATCTTCGTCTGCCCTAACGAAAGCCTCATCATGGAGTTCTGCAAGCATGGAAGCAGGATGGAAGTCCTGTCTCCGGAGCACGTCCGCAGTGCGGTGGCAGAACAGCTGAAGGCCGCTGCCGACTTGTATAAGTAATTTTTAATCAATATCGTATGAAATCCATTAGAGTCATTCTTACAGTGCTGATGCTGGCGGCACTTGCAGCAGGAATTCTGATTTTTATGAAAAACGTAGACACAGAAAAGAAGCCGGTCATCGACAGCGAGGGCTTCATCGGAAAAAGCGAGATCGTCATCAAGGACGGTCACATGACGCCGGAGGCGCTTCTGGCATTCGGACGTCTCTCAGACCCGCAGGTATCCCCTGACGGAAAACATATTCTATATGGAGTAAGCTACACTTCTGTGGAAGAAAACCGCAGCGTACGCAATCTATATATCTGCAACCTTGACGGCTCTGACAACCAGATGATTACAAAGTCCGGCAAGAGCATTTCCAATGCGCGTTGGAGTGCCGACGGAAAGCAGATCGTCTTCATGGTCGGAGGCCAGATCTGCGTTGCAGGCATCGAGCTGGCTGACGGAGCCTGGAATCTCGGCGACGCTGTCCAAGTGAGCGATATCCCCGCAGGAGTGGGCGAATTCAAACTCTCGCCCGACCAGAAGAAGATCATGTACATCAGCTATGTGAAGAGCCATGTGGACAAGGCGGTTGACCGCTATGAAGACCTCGACAAGGCTACCGCATACGTGAGCGACGACCTGATGTACAGACACTGGGACCACACGGTTCTTGAGATTCCGCATACTTTTGTCGCAGACTTCGATTTTAATGCAGCTGAAAAGTCCATCACTCCGGAGGTTTCAAAAGACATCCTCGCCGGCGAAGTCGAATTGTATGAGCTCCCTACCGAGCCGTTCGGAGGCCTCGAGCAGCTTTCATGGAGCCCTGACGGCCGCTTCATCGCATATTCATGCCGCAAGCTCGTCGGAAAGAAGTACGCCTTCTCGACCAACACAGACATCTATATATATAATGTAAAGACCGGAGAGTGCGCAAGAGTCGAATGCAGTGCCAAGGGATACGACACCGACCCGGTATGGAGTCCTGACGGCAAGTATATTGCATGGGTCAGCATGGAACGCGACGGTTACGAGGCTGACAAGCAGTCACTCGTGGTTGCATGGGTTGACTACAGAACAGTAAACGAAAACGGCAGCGGAGTGCCAGATGTAATATATCCGGACAAAAACCCAAGCTTCGAATACAACGTTTCTGCTCCGGCGTGGTCTGACGACTCACAGGATATATACTTCTCATCATTGGTTGAAGGAATCCAGTCCATCTGGGTATGGCATTATGGTCCAAACGGTGTCGAGACATACATGGAGCGCATCACCGGAGAGGACATGTGGTACGATTTCGGATCACCTTTCCATGTAAAGAACAACGAAGACGGATCGAAGACTCTGCTGACCACATGGTGCAGCATGGACTTCCCTACTGAGCTGGTCAGAGTGGATTTCACAAACGGAGACCGGGTGAATCCTACGAAAGCAACATACGCTCAGGTCACCCACGAAAATGAGCACATCCTCTCTCAGCTTGCCGAGCATGAGACTGAGGCAAGATGGCTCGACACTGTAGACGGCAAGAAGATGCTCACATGGGTGCTCTACCCTCCTCAGTTCGATCCGTCCAAGACATATCCGGCGATCACGATCTGCCTCGGAGGCCCTCAGGGCACACTCAGCCAGGGATGGTCATACCGATGGAACTACCGCCTTATGGCAGCGCAGGGTTATGTGGTCGTGCTCCCGAACAGACGCGGAACGACTGCGTCCGGCCAGGAGTGGACAGAGCAGATTTCAGGAGACTATCCTGGCCTGAACATGCAGGACTATCTCGTGGCAGCGAAGACCGTCAAGGCCGAACCTTACGTAGACAAGATGGCTGCATGCGGCGCAAGCTACGGCGGATATTCTGTATATTACCTCTGCGGCACCCACGGCGATGTGTTTGACGCATTCATCGCACATGCGGGCATCTTCAATGAGGAGCACATGTACATGACTACAGAGGAGATGTGGTTCCCGAACTTCGACAACGGCGGACTGCATGAGGCTTCATTCGATCCGCGCGTGGGTACAACAGACTGCCCTGTCGGCCCTGCCGGCGACGGTGTAACATTCGGTGGCATCAAGCAGGGAGGTTCGCCTTGGAGCAACCTTCCGAAGGCTAAGCGCCACTATGACCTCTCGCCTCATAAGCTTGTGACCAACTGGCACACACCGCTTATGGTCATCCACGGCGGAATGGACTACAGAGTGCCCGTAGACCAGGGAATGGCAGCATACAACTGCGCACAGTTGATGGGAGTTCCGTCACGCCTGCTCATCTTCCCGGACGAGAATCACTGGATCCTCAAGCCGCAGAATGCACTTTTATGGCATCGCGAATATTTCAAGTGGCTTGATCAGTGGTGCAAATAGCAGCCGCACAGCCATATTATTGATAATCAGCTATTTAACAGGTGATGCCTGCTGCAAATTGCAGCAGGCATCACTATTTAAAACACCTTGTATCAAATAGTTAGGTGCAATCAATGTTCTCGCGTCTCCGTCGTCACCAGTGCAGTTGCATAACATATTCCACATGTGAAGAGGTACTTCCACGCCACTACAAATGCCAAAACGAGAAACAATGTTCCAAGAGCGAGGCAGAAATAAGTGCAATACTTTTCCATAATTACATTTTTTGTAATATATATAACCACCAATGATTTATTTTGTTTATATTTGCATATACAAATTTGATTCGAATGCAAATGTAAAACCATTTTTGTAATATCCAACACATTTAACACAAATTTTGTAAATATTTCATAAATTTTTCTAACACATAACACAAATTTAGTTTTATGCCACAAGCTAAAGCCATCGGAGAGAAAATCAAGGAATATTTTTCAGAGATCGGAATGTCTCAGACAGATGCAGCCAAAGTACTGGAAGTCCAGCAGGCGGCAGTCAGTAACCAGCTCAACGGAAGACGCTTCGGAAAGAATGCGGCTGCAAAATGGAGTAAAGCATTCGGATTCAGACTGAACTGGCTGATAACCGGCGAAGGGCCGATGTTCGATGCAGACTCACAGGACAGAACTCACGAATACGATCTGGAGGACCATCCTGAACTGAACCATGAAAACGACATTCCTGTTATTCCAGCTCGCCTTTTCAGAGCACCGGACATCAACACATACGAATATGTGATGAACTCGCCCAACGTTGAGAGACTACCACCTGTACCGCATTTCCAAAAACATGATCTCTTCGCCACATGTCCGGGAGACGCAATGGCTCCAAGAATCCGTCGTGGTTACCTCATGGCACTTAGAAAGATTTCGGATGATGCGACTATCATCAACGGAGAGATCTATGTGGTGGACACCGTCTCGCAGGGCATGCTGCTGAGAAGAGTGATAGACAATGGAGACGGACTTACGTTTGTCGCTGAAAACACCAAGGACTTCCCTTCATTCACCCTTCCATATTCGGAAATATACACAATCTTCCGCGTCGTCGGAGTTCTGATTACAAATATATAACAAAAAAGTCTGGACACATGCCCAGACTTTTTGTAGCCCCATGCGGAATCGAACCGCAACCGACAGAACCGGAATCTGTAATTCTATCCATTAAACTATAGGGCCAAGATTGCAAAGATAAACCATTTTTATGAAAAAAGCATACGTTTTTCCAGGACAGGGATCACAATTTCCAGGCATGGCGAAGGAACTGTATGAAAATTATCCGACAGCACGCAGAATGCTTGAAAGGGCTAATGAGATTTTGGGATTCCGCATTACAGACATCATGTTCGAGGGCAGCGCCGAGGATCTGAAGCAGACAAAAGTGACCCAGCCGGCCATCTTCCTGCACTCAGTCGTACTGGCTGCATGTCTTCCGGATTTCAAGCCTGACATGGTTGCAGGACACTCGCTCGGAGAGTTCTCTGCCTTGGTCGCCGCAGGGGCCATGGATTTCGAAGAAGGTCTCAAGCTGGTTTCCATCCGTGCTCAGGCGATGCAGAAGGCATGCGAACAGAACCCAGGCGCCATGGCAGCCATTCTCGCACTTCCTGCTGCAACAATCGAGCAGATATGCGCCGAGACAGAAGGCGTTGTAGTGGCAGCAAACTACAACTGCGAAGGTCAGATCGTTATTTCAGGCTCAAAAGAAGCAGTTGATGCAGCTTGCTTAAAGCTCAAGGAGGCAGGAGCCAGACGCGCACTTCCGCTCCCAGTAGGAGGAGCATTCCACTCCCCTCTCATGGAACCGGCACGCGCCGAGCTTGCAGAGGGCATTGCAGCTGCAAAGATCAGCGAGCCGATCTGTCCGATCTATCAGAATGTTTCAGCGCAGCCGACCACTGACCCTGAAGTCATCAAGGCAAACCTGCTGACCCAGTTGACCTCACCGGTGCGCTGGACCCAGAGCGTGCAGGCCATGCTTGCAGACGGCGCCTCGCATTTCATAGAGCTAGGTCCCGGGAAAGTCCTCCAGGGACTCGTCTCTAAGACAGTCACCCCAGACTGCACCATAGAAGGCCGCCAATAGAAGTCAAGGCCGTCAATAGCGTTACACACAACGCACTGATAATCAGGTACTTAAATGGTCATGCCTGCTGTCAATTGACAGCAGGCATGACCATTTAACACACTAGTAACCAATTAGTTAAATGCCACGCCTTATAAAAATCACAAACTGCCAGTACCGTAAACCCACATCTTTTTGAACTTTTTCGGCACACTTTTAGGGATAATTTATTAAATTTGTGTGTTTGGCTAAGATTGCGGCATTGCCGCCCAAACCACAACGAGAAAAACAATAATTAATACAACATAAAAGAATTATGGCAAACGAAAAAAAATTCGTCACTTGTGACGGTAACTGGGCTGCAGCGCACATAGCATACCTCTTCAGTGAGCACGCTGCCATCTACCCTATCACCCCATCATCGACAATGGCAGAATATGTCGACGAGTGGGCTGCACAGGGAAAGAAGAACCTCTTTGGAGAGACTGTAAAGGTAACTGAAATGCAGAGCGAGGGCGGTGCTGCCGGAGCTGTTCACGGTTCACTTCAGGCAGGTGCCCTTACCACCACATTCACAGCATCTCAGGGTCTTCTTCTGATGATCCCTAATATGTATAAGATTGCAGGTGAGCTTCTTCCTACAGTATTCCACGTATCAGCACGTGCACTTGCATCTCATGCACTTTCAATCTTCGGTGACCACCAGGACGTGATGGCATGTCGTCAGACTGGTTTTGCAATGCTCGCTTCTGCTTCTGTTCAGGAGGCTCTCGACATGGCAGCGGTAGCACACCTTTCTGCAATCAAGTCAAGCGTTCCGTTCCTCCACTTCTTCGACGGTTTCCGCACATCTCATGAGATCCAGAAGATCGAGCTCATCGACGAGGAGGCACTCAAGGGAATGGTCAGCACAAAGTCACTTGCAAAGTTCCGCGCAAAGGCTCTCTCGCCAGACGCTCCTGTGACACGCGGTACAGCACAGAACGCTGACGTATATTTCCAGGCTCGCGAGGCCTGCAACCAGTATTACGATGCAGTTCCAGACGTAGTTGCACGCTACATGGGCGAGATCAGCGAGCTCACAGGCCGCGAGTATCGTCCGTTTGACTACTACGGCGATCCTGAGGCAGAGAACATCATCATCGCGATGGGTTCAGTAACAGAGACCATCAAGGAGACAATCGACTACCTCGCAGCTCAGGGCAAGAAGGTCGGCGTCATGATCGTACGTCTCTACAGACCTTTCTCAGCTAAATATTTCATGAAGGCTCTTCCTAAGAGCGTTAAGAGAATTGCAGTCCTTGACAGGACCAAGGAACCAGGATCTCTCGGCGAGCCGCTCTTCCTCGACATCAAGGCTCTCTTCCAGGGCGTAGAGGATGCACCGCTCGTGATCGGTGGCCACTATGGTCTTTCTTCAAAGGACACAACTCCAGCTCAGATCGTTTCAGTTTACGAAAACCTCGAGCTTGCTGAGCCTAAGGACGGCTTCACAATCGGCATCGTGGACGACGTTACATTCAAGTCACTCCCTCAGAAGGAGGAGTTCTCAATCGTTAAGCCAGGTACAACTGAGTGTAAGTTCTTCGGACTCGGTTCCGACGGTACCGTAGGCGCGAACAAGAACACCATCAAGATCATCGGTGACAATACCCCTAAATACAGCCAGGCATACTTCGACTATGACTCAAAGAAGTCAGGCGGATACACATGCTCGCACCTCCGTTTCGGAGACCTCCCTATCAAGGCTCCTTACCTTGTAGGAACACCAGACTTCGTTGCTTGCCACGTTCCATCATACCTTACCAAGTATGACGTGCTCAAGGGCATCAAGGAAAACGGTACATTCCTCCTCAACAGCCTCTGGGATGAGGAAGAGACCCTCAAGAGGATCCCTGACCATGTGAAGGCTATCATCGGAAAGAAGAACATCACCCTCTACATCATCAACGCTACCAAGATCGCTGCAGAGATCGGACTCGGCGGACGTACAAACACCATCCTCCAGTCTGCATTCTTCAAGATTACAGGCATCATCCCTTACGAGGAGGCTGTAGGATATATGAAGAAGGCTATCGTGAAGAGCTACGGCAAGAAGGGTGAGCACATTGTGAACATGAACTACGCCGCTGTCGACAGAGGTGGAGAATATATAAAGGTAGAGGTTCCTGCTGACTGGAAGAACATCACAGCGAAGTTCGAGAACCCTAACGCAGCACGTCTTGCTCCTGCATTCGTGAAGGAGATCGCAGATATCGTGAACGCACAGGCAGGCGACACTCTCCCAGTGAGCGTATTCAACGAATATGTAGACGGTACAATCCCTGCAGGCACTACAGCTTATGAGAAGCGTGGTGTTGCAGTGAACGTTCCTGAATGGCAGGCTGACAAGTGTATCCAGTGTAACAACTGTGCATTCGTCTGCCCTCACGCAGCGATCCGTCCGTTCCTCCTCACAGACGAAGAGGCTGCTGCTGCTCCTGCAGGCGTGAAGCTCCAGCAGGGCAAGGCAGTGTTCAAGGACTACAAGTTCGGCATCAGCGTTTCGGTCCTCGACTGTACCGGTTGCGGCAACTGTGCCGACGTCTGCCCTTCAAAGGAGAAGGCTCTCATCATGAAGCCGCTCGGAACTCAGGAGGCAGAGCAGGCAAACTTCGACTACCTCAACGCACACGTAGGATACAAGGACAACGTACAGCCTAAGACCGGCAACATCAAGAACGCACAGTTCGCTCAGCCGCTCTTCGAGTTCTCAGGAGCTTGCGCAGGCTGCGGTGAGACTCCATACATCAAGACCATCACTCAGCTCTTCGGTGACCACATGATGGTTGCGAACGCTACAGGATGTTCATCAATCTACGGTGCATCATTCCCTGCAGCGCCTTACTGCAAGAACGCTGACGGCCACGGACCTGCATGGGCAAACTCACTCTTCGAGGACTTCTGCGAGTTCGGTCTCGGTATGAAGCTCGGTTCAGACAGAGCACGCATGACTGTTGCCAAGCTCATGGAGCAGGGTCTCTCATGCTCATGCTGCACAGACGAGATGAAGGCTCTCTTCACTCAGTGGCTTGAGAACAAGGAGGATCCGAAGGTTACACGCGAGGTTGCAGACAAGCTCGTTCCTCTCTGCGAGGGTTGCGGTTGCGACGTTTGCAAGGGTCTCGTAGAGTACAAGACATTCATCCCTGCACGCTGCCAGTGGATCATCGGTGGTGACGGTGCATCTTACGATATCGGATACGGCGGACTTGACCATGTACTCGCTTCAGGTGAGAATGTGAACATCCTCGTTCTCGATACAGAGGTTTACTCGAATACAGGCGGTCAGTCTTCAAAGGCTACTCCGGCAGGTGCAATCGCTAAGTTCGCTGCATCCGGTAAGAGAGTACGTAAGAAGGACCTCGGTATGATGGCAATGAGCTACGGTTATGTATACGTTGCACAGGTTGCAATGGGTGCATCTCCAGCACAGTACTTCAACGCTATCAAGGAGGCTGAGGCATATGACGGCCCATCACTCATCATCGCTTACGCTCCATGTATCAACCATGGTCTTAAGGCAGGTATGGGTCTGAGCCAGAAGGAGGAGAAGCTCGCTGTTGAGTGCGGTTACTGGCATCTTTACAGATACAACCCTGCACTCGAGGGTACTGAGAAGAATCCATTCACTCTCGACAGCAAGGAACCAGACTGGAGCAAGTTCCAGGACTTCCTCAAGGGTGAGGTTCGTTTCGCATCACTCTACAAGATGTATCCAGACTCAGCTGAGGAGCTCCTCCAGAAGACCGAGGAATTCGCTAAGCTCCGTCTCGAGACTTACAAGAGACTTGCTAAATAATGAAAAGAACACTTTTC
>JAZOPY010000114.1:0-2371 GCA_045655825.1 Candidatus Cryptobacteroides sp.
TCCACGGATCTTGAACATGTCGTCCGCCTTGAATGAAACGTTCTTCGCGCTGAAGAATGCGCCGTCAGCACTTAGAGTGATATCCGGAGAACTTCCCCATGAAGTGAGCGTACCGCAGATACCCCATGTAACTGTAGAAGCATCAGCACCTGCACCGTAGCAGATACGCTCCTCATCGTGGCTCTCCATGTAGCTTACCCAGCCGCCGTAAAGGCCTGCTGTCCTCTCGTATGAGCCTGAGAAGTCGCCGCTTCCGCCGCCAACTGCCGAGCGGTATGAGCCGTTCATGTTTCTCCAGAGCTTGATACCGTGCTCAGCGAGAACCTTCTCCTCTGACCAGTCGGCAAGGTGCTCGAAGATAACCACAGCGTCAGAATTAACTGACCAGATGTGGTCTGCATAGCCCTTGAGGATATCTACACGTGACTGATCATAACGTCCCCATGCTGCGACGTCTCCATTGTCACCACCTGTATCTGTCTGAGTGAATCCCTTGGTGAGGTCGAAGCGGAATCCGTCCACATCATACTCTGTAAGGAGATACTCAAGGCTTCTCTTCACATGATCCTTGACCATCGCATTCTCATGGTTCATGTCATGGTAGACATTATATGGGTGCTTTGCGTACTCGTTGAACCAAGGGTTGTTTGACGCAGTGCGGTTTCCACCGGCATCCCACCAGAGCTTTGCCCAAGGGTGCGAGCCTGTCGCATGATTGTATACAACGTCGACAATGACAGCGATACCACGCGCGTGGCACTCGTCGATGAACTCCTTGTACTCCTCGCGTGTACCATAGTACTTGTCGAGAGCAAACCAGTGGTTAGGGTTGTATCCCCAGCTGAGGTTGCCGTCAAACTCCTGGATAGGCATGAGCTCTACCGCATTGACACCAAGGTTCTCGATATAGTCGAGCTGCGACATTGCGCCTGCGATGTCCTGCGATGTTGTAAAGTCACGGAAGAGCATCTCGTAGATAACGAGGTCGTTCTTGTCCTCTACCTTGAAGTCCTTGTGCTTCCATGCATACTCAGGTCTGTTGATCTGGAATGCAGAAACAAGCTGCTTTGCACCTGCAGGGAAGGCAGGGACTCCATCAATATACTGGTCGTTCCACTGGTCGTAAACAATTTCTGTGTATGGGTCACTCAAATATGTGTCGTTACCAGATGAGTTACCCAGACGATACTGGAAACGGTACTCCTTGTCAGCGTCAAAGCCGTCGAGAGTGATCCACCACTTTCCTGTCGTAGGGTCATAGTACATAGATCCCTCAGGAACTCTTGTCCAGTTGTTCCAATCACCCACAATGAAGCAGTACTCATGTCTCTTGCCTGCGGTGTCCATGTCATGGAGAACGAAAGTCACCGTGCCGTCAGCATTATAGTTGATTCCGTCCTTGACACCTTCCGGAACTCTCTTAGTCTTAACTTCACCTGGATCGAACTCCTCAGCCTGATACTTGTTGTCCTGGACTGCGCAGAACTGGTCAGCCTCGTGGCTCTTTGTATTTCCGTCTGCTGTTCTTACGATAAGTGCGATCTTGGTTACAGGGGTCTCGCCGCTGCCGAAATACTCGCGGATAGAAGGCTCCATCTTGAACTCCCAGTGGTTGTCAGCAACCTTTGTGAAGTGAGTCTTCTCCTCTGTTGTACCCCAGTCGGTAGGCACAAACTGCCAGTCACCGTCCACTACGACACCAAAGTGGCCGTAGAGTTCGCCTGTGTGGCCATAGAGAGGGTTGCCTGCCTCCGGCTTGAAGATGATTGTACATGGCTTGTCCGCATCAGGATAGGCAGGATCAACTGAAATTCCGGAAGTCGGATCCGGAGTAGCGGCGCCTTCAGGAGGAGTGATAATCTCTTCGGCTGTTCCAGGTGCCTGCTTTACAGTCACTTTAACAGACTGTCCGGCACAACTGAATACGATTTCACCTGTACGTTCCGACGGAGAGTTAGCTGTTACCGTAACCTCAACAGTTCCTGATGACTTTCCATAGGTCTTGGAAGTCTTGAGCCATGAGCCGCCATCAACGATCTTGAGCGCCCATGTATCCGAAGCAGTGACTGTAATAGTCTGACTGCCGGCCTCACCGCTGAACTCCAGTGAAGTTGGAGTCACAGTGAACTGCTCGAGAGGTTTCTGACAGCCTACCGCAACGAGGGCTGCCATAAAAATCACATAAAAGATTCTTTTCATTTCTAAATGCTTGGTTTGATTTAATTTGAAACCAGCGGTCCGGTCAGGGGCCGCTGGCTTGAAGTATTTAGTTTGCAGGAGTTGTTCCTGGAGTCATGAAGTATGCCTTGTCAGTTGCAGCGTTCATGTACACGTCATATGTACCTGCTGTAACGAGCATATCAGAACCATT